>CALAGB010000052.1 GCA_937891245.1 uncultured Thermomicrobiales bacterium
ATAGCAGAAGCGCCACTGAGCGCATTCTCGGACAGATTCATACGGAGCGATGATGCCTGATACCACGTCGCTGGTGCTGCTTCTGCTGCCGATTGCGGTAATCGAGCTCGGCCTCATCATCTTTTCCCTCTACGACCTTACCCGTCCGGAGCGCAAGGTCCGGGGCGGCAACAAGGTCATCTGGGTTATCGTCATCCTCTTCTTCAACCTGCTCGGACCGCTGCTCTACCTCACCGTCGGTCGCGAGGAGTCATAGTGGACGACGCCATCGTCTGCCAGGGTCTGGTTAAGCGCTATGGATCGTTCACCGCGCTCGACCATCTCGACCTCACGGTGCCAACGGGATCGGTCTTCGGCTTCCTCGGGCCAAACGGCGCCGGAAAGACGACCGCGATCCGGCTCCTGACCGGGCTGGCGCTCGCCACTGCCGGCAGTGCCCGGGTCGCCGGTTACGACGTCGGACGCGACAGCATCGCGCTGCGCCGGCGTATCAGCTATCTCGATCAGCAGCCGCACTTCTACAACTGGATGCGTGGCCGCGAGCTGCTCGAATTTGCCGGTCAACTCTTCGGCCTAAGTGGCTCCGCCCTTCGCACGCGCGTCGCCGAAGTGCTTGCGCTCACCGGCATCGCCGAGGCGGCCGAGCGCAAGATTGGCGGCTACTCCGGCGGCATGCGGCAGCGACTTGGACTGGCCCAGGCGCTCATCAACCAACCGGAAGTGCTCTTCCTCGATGAGCCGGTCAGCTCGCTCGATCCGGCCGGCCGTTACGATCTCCTCTCGATCATCGACAGCCTGCGGAACGCGACCACCGTATTTATGTCATCTCATATCCTGGCGGATATCGAGCGCGTCTGTGATCGTGTGGCAATCATCAATCGGGGGCGACTGATCGTCGAAGCGTCCCTCGAAGA
The DNA here is from genome assembly GCA_937891245.1 of uncultured Thermomicrobiales bacterium. GTDB lineage: Bacteria > Chloroflexota > Chloroflexia > Thermomicrobiales > Thermomicrobiaceae > CALAGB01. Next base: position 915 of record CALAGB010000052.1, read on the forward strand.
ATTGCAAGCGAGCTACGCCCTGCCGATCGTTGTCGTTCAGGTTGAGCAGGCCGACCCTTCCGGACTCGAAGCGCTGCTCGAACGGATCCGTGCGCAGTCCTGGGCCAGCAACGTTACACTCGACCGCGACGAGCTTCGTGTCGGCATCCGCGACAGCGCGGACACCGGGCCGGCGTTGTTGCGCCTGCTCGCTGAAAGCGGTGTGCCGGTTGTGCGCTATGAGCATGTGCGCCCAAATCTTGAGGATATTTTCCTGCGGCTGGTCGCGCACGAGGAGGCTGTATGACCGGCCTGCGCGTGCTGCTGCACAAAGAATTGCGTGAACAGTGGCGCTCGCTCCGTCTGCCGATCGTGGCGATCATCTTCTTCATCGTCGGGCTGATATCGCCGGTGCTTGCGAAGTACACGCCGGAGATTATCAAACACGCCGGTGGCGACATTCAGATCACCGTGCCGGTGCCCACGCTCAACGATGCGATCGATCAGTTCATCAAGAACCTCGGTCAGGTCGGGCCATTTGCCGCGATTCTGCTCGCTATGGGCATCGTGGCGCGCGAACGCGAGCAAGGAACCGCCGCTCTTGTGCTGAGCAAACCGGCGACGCGCGTCGCCTTCCTCGGCGCCAAGTTCGTCGCACTGGTCGTGACGTTCAGCATTAGTGTCCTGGTCGCCGGCATCGCGGCCTACGCCTACACGACGATCCTATTCGATCCGCCCCGGGTCGCCGGCTTCATCGCCTGCTGCCTGATGCTTCTGCTCGGTATCGCCGTCTTTGTCGCGCTGACGCTGCTCGCCAGCACCGCCATCGGATCAACCTTACCGGCTGCCGGAGTCGGGCTCGGTGCCTATATCCTGATGGCGATCATTTCCGCCGTTCCACGTCTTGGTCAGTTCACGCCACTCGGGCTCGGCGATCCGGCACACGCTCTGGCGCTCGGAAACTCGCCACCTCACCTCTGGACCTCGCTGCTGGCAAGCTTCATCTGGATCGCTGTGGCCCTTGTTCTTTCGTGGCTCTCATTTCGACGTCAGGAGTTCGGTTCGTAGACTGTTTGGCCGCGATTTGCCCCGTCTGATTCAATTAACCGCCGGACTGTCGCGTGGTGGTGACATAGCGCGAGAGGGCTTCGGGCAATTCGGGCGGGCGAACGGGCGCGCGCAACTGCTCCATCGAGAGCCGTGGCTGATGCATAGCATCGTCACGCAGTTGCAGGTAGTCCCAGAGCAACTGGTAGTGCCGTTGCATGGCGCCAAGCCAGGCAGCCGCCAGGAGATCGTGCAATTCGCCGCTTCCTGGCTCACGCAAGCGAATCCGATTGATCTGTGACTCATAACGACGGCGGTTTCGCTCCATTGCCTGAGAGATCTGTTTGATCGTCATCGCACCATCCCGTGTTTGGCGACACAACGTACCGGG
>CALAGB010000053.1 GCA_937891245.1 uncultured Thermomicrobiales bacterium
CGCTTCTGGGACATCATCGAGCGGCGGGCGATCACCGTCTTCTACACGGCACCGACAGCAATTCGTGGTTTCATGCGCTGGGGTACCGAGCACGTCGAGAAGCACGATCTTTCGAGCCTGCGCTTGCTCGGAACGGTTGGTGAACCGATCAATCCGGAAGCCTGGATCTGGTATAACGACCATATCGGTAAAGGAAACTGCCCGATCGTCGACACCTGGTGGCAGACCGAAACGGGTGCCATCATGATCTCCGGCCTCCCCGGTTTGACGACGATGAAGCCGGGCTCGGCGACATTGCCCCTCCCGGGCATCGTACCGGATATCGTCGATGAGCAGGGCAACTCGGTGCCGGATGGCCAGGGCGGGTACCTCGTGATGCGCCGGCCGTGGCCGTCGATGTTCCGCACCATCTGGGGCGACTGGGATCGCTACGTCGCAACGTATTTCTCGAAATATGGTCCCACCGTCTATGTCACCGGCGACGGTGCGAAACGCGATCAAGACGGCTACATCTGGTTGATGGGCCGCGTCGACGACGTTCTGAATGTCTCTGGTCACCGCTTGGGCACGATGGAGATCGAAAGTGCGCTGGTGAGCCACCCGTCGGTCGCAGAGGCGGCCGTGATCGGCGTGTCCCATGAGCTGAAGGGCCAGGCTGTTGCTGCATTCGTGACGCCGCGACTCGGCGTCGACGCGAACGATGAACTGGTGAACGAGCTGCGAGCGCATGTCGCCGAGAAGATCGGCCCGATCGCGCGACCCGACCGCATCTTCTTTACGGCGGAACTGCCGAAGACGCGAAGTGCCAAGATCATGCGGCGCCTGTTGCGTGATGTGGCTGAGGGTCGAGTACTCGGCGACACGACGACGCTCACCGATCCGGCCGTCCTCGAGGAGATCAAGAAGCAGTACGAGGATACCGGCGCGGCCGAATAGCTTCGTGCCGAATTGCGCGAATGTCCGCAACGGACCGGCGGATCGCCCGCCGGTTCTCCTTTATCGCTCTATTCCGGTGCTTCGAACCAGGTCGGCGCGCCCACGGTGGTGATGCTGACGTGCGTCATCGAGTGACCGGGCGCTGCGCCATGCCAGTGACGTTCGCCAGGTCCGGTGTAGATGATGTCGCCAGGCTCGACCTCGAACGATTCGTTCTCGGTGCCGACCCGACCCTTGCCGTCGAGAATCACCAGCACCTGCTCACCTGGATGAACGTGCCAGTTCGTGAGTGCGCCGTCGTCGAAATGGACGATCGACACGCCCATAGCGCCCTCACCCACCATCCGGTGGGCGCGTTCCAGCGTGACATAACCGGTGAAGGTTGTGCCTTCTTCGGCCGGAGATTGACCTTTGCGCATGATCTGCATCGGATACTCCCTTCGAACGGCATCGTTCGCTACTACAACATCACGACGCCGCCATTTGGCCCGAGCGCTTGTCCCACATAATAGCTGGCCGCTGATGACGCCAGAAAGACCGCGGTCGGGGCGATCTCCTCTGGCAAACCTTCTCTGAGAATCGGAAGTTGACTGACCCGATCTTTTTGGGGCGCACCAGGCGTTTTCGGCACGATTCCAGTTTCGATCGGTCCCGGCGCGATGCAGTTGACAAGCACTCCACGATCGGCCACCTCGCGCGACAGCGCCTTGGTAAACCCGATGATCCCCGCCTTCGCGGCGGAATAGTGGGCGAACCACTCGCGGCCGATCTGCCCGATTTGCGATGAGATATTGATGATGCGACCGTCACGACGTTCGAGCATTCCCGGTAAAACCATGCGCGTCACGAGAAAGGTTCCGCGCAGGTGCGTCGCGATCATCTCGTCCCAGGTCGATATCTCCATCGCTTCCACGGGGGCCAGCGTCACGAAACCGGCGTTATTGACGAGAATGTCGATCCGCCCGAACTCCCGCTCGACTTGTTCGACCATCGCGCGAACCGGTGCCTCCTGCGAGACATCCGCCTTGATCACAAGGGCACGGCGTCCGAGCGCGCCGATTTCTGAGGCGACTTCAGTGGCGCCGAGCGTATTTGACCGATAATTGACGGCGACATCGGCACCCTCGGCGGCAAACGCCAGTGCGATGGAGCGCCCAATGCCGTGGCTGGCACCGGTGACGAGCGCGATCCGTCCTTCGAGTACTCCCACGTATTCCTCAATTCTTGTCGCTGGAGCGTCGCTCAATGAGCGGCATTGGCGGATAGTCAAGTACTCCGAGCGGATCTGGCTCTGGCGCTCACAAGACCTTTTGGCGCAGAAATCGATCGATCCGCTCGGCCGGGTCGACAACGTGTCGAACCTGTCGGAAACCGTGCCCTTCGCCAGGATAAACCATGTACTCATGATCGAGATGACGCCGCGCCAGTTCCTTTACGATGATAGCGGACTGCGTCTGACTCACGACCGGATCGGCGGCACCTTGCAAGATCAACAATGACGCCTTGATCTGATCGACGAAGTTGATCGGCGAACGTTGGTGCCAGAGCGCGTACTGTTCGCTACCTGGGCTCATGATCGATTTCACATAGTAGCGCTCGTAGCGATGCGATTCGAGTCCGAAGGCGTAGATGTCGACGAGTCCGTAAAACGCGATACCGGCCGCGAAGATCTCCGACGCTTTGGTGAGACAAACGAAAGTCGAATTACCACCGGCGCTGCCGCCCCAGGCCACCACTCGATCACGTCGAAACAGACCGCGCGCGGCACAGTAGTCGATCGCACCCAGGTTGTCGGAAAGATCGCCGTTTCCCCAATTGCCAAACAACCTGAACGGCCATCGATTGCTGACCCGACGAACGCGCTCCGGTGCGACGAGGGCAACGGCCAGCAGCACGAGCACAAAGGAGATGAGAATGGGCGCGACAACACCGGCGAGCAGCGCACCGCCGAGCGCGACAAAGCAGCCAAAAGCGCCGATCAAGGTCAGGCGAAGCGCGCCCGGTTCATTCGACGTGGCTTGTGGCGGTACGAGTGGCAGTAAGAAGGTCGTTCGCCATCAAGCCGCTCCTCGTATTGCTCGAATGCCGCCCCGCCAGGAGTCCGCTGCCCCTCGTTACGAATGCGAAGAGAGGATTATTGGAAAGATTGATGCGAACAAGGAACAGGTGTACCAGAATGAAGGTACTTTAGAAGGATCCAGACGCGCCGTGGATTGGGAAGGGGGAGTCGATCCTGCGTTTTCTCGCAGCAGTCCGGCGGTTCCGAGACGACGCCGTGCGGACCGAGCGAACCCGTTCGTTTGAAACGCATTAGGGAACGATGTAATACGACGGTCGTCGAATGACGAAAAAAGCCCGCTCACGTACCGAGCAGGCTATGCTTCGTGCAATAGAAGGGCACTCTGTGGGTGCCGAGGGCCGGAATCGAACCGGCGACACCGTGATTTTCAGTCACGTGCTCTACCGACTGAGCTACCTCGGCGTTGCGCGCTCGCAGGCGTCCCACGCTCGTGGGCGATAGAGGGCTCGAACCTCTGACATCCACGGTGTAAACGTGGCGCTCTTCCAACTGAGCTAATCGCCCGTGCATGAGCGGATTCTGTGCCGAGGAAGGGACTTGAACCCCCACGCCCTAAACGGGCACTAGCCCCTCAAGCTAGCGCGTCTGCCTATTCCGCCACCTCGGCAGTGGCCAGGCTCTCGCCAAGCGGATCGGATTATAGTCGGTAGCGGAGAAGAGTGTCAACTTTTTTTCGCACCGATACGGGCGTTGTTCCTCGTTGATCCTTCGGCGACACACCGATTCTGGGGTACGATTCATTCTGGTCGAAGCGCAGTTCAATTCGTATGCTCGTCGGCGTTTGACATATCGGTGCGATCGGGAGGCAAGGAGTATCGTGAGCGGTCGATCGGGGCGTCCGTCATCTGGACGCAAGCGCAAGCAAGGCATCGCGCTCCCGCTGATCACCGCGATTGGTATCGGGACGCTTCTGCTAGCCTTGCTGGTCGCGGTGTTGCCGAGCGGCGGTAGCGGCGATGATGGCAGCGATGCGAACAGCACCGTGCAGGTGACGCCCGGAGCTGAAGAAGCGGAGATGCGCGCCAGACTCGATAAAAACCCGAACGATGTCGACGCGATGATCATCCTGGCCGATCTGCTCGCCAACTCCGGTCGCGGCACGGAGTCAATTCAGTGGTACGACAAGGCAGTACAGGCCCGACCCGACGATGCGTCACTGCATATCGCCTTCGGGACTGTGCTGATGCAATACACCTATAACCTCGACGCGAAGCTGCAATTCCAAAAGGCGCATGATCTCAACCCGAAAGATCCCCAGGCCCTTTATATGCTCGGTCAACTCTTCGAACATCAGGATCAGCCCGATCTCGCGCAAGCGCGCGCCATGTACCAGCAGGCCGAGGCGGCCGATCCCGGGTCGGTCTACGCTGGCCTGGCCAAGGATCGATTGTCCGCGCTCGACGCGACGCCCAGCGCCACACCGTGAGCCGGCCCTCGATGCGCTTTCTCCACGTTATTCAGCGCTACTACCCGTATCGTGGCGGCTCGGAGCGCTATTTTCAGGCGTTTTCCGAGCGGTTTGCCGCGCTCGGCGCCGATGTGCAGGTCGTGACCTCCGACGCTTGGGATCTTGAATATTTCTGGGATCCCGCCGCCAAACGAATTGACCAGGCGCGCGGAAAAGAACATGGCGTTGCGATTCGTCGCCTGCCGGTGCGGCATCTGCCGTTCCCACGATTGTCGCACCGGGCGATTCGTCGTCTGATGGCTGAAAGTTGCCGGCGATCCTTTCCCGGACGCACGTCGCTGTTGCAAGCCGGTTCGCGGTTCGGTCCGTGGTTGCCGTCGCTCTCAGCAGCATTGGACGAGAGTGACCGACCCGATCTCGTCAATTCGGCGAATATCGCCTTCGAGTCGATGATTGCGGCGGCGGGCGCGTACGCAGCGAAACGCGATCTGCCGCATGTCGTGACACCCTTCATGCATTTCGGCGATCCGGATGATCCGCGCGTACGCCGCTACTACACGATGCCGCACCAGATCGAATTGCTCCGCCGGGCCGATGCATTGATGGTGCTCACGAACGTTGAGTCCGATTTCCTGGAGACGCAGGGGATTGTCCCGGAGCGCATCCACGTCGTCGGCGCAGGAATCGATATCGGTGCCGTGACCGGCGGCGACGGGAGAGCAGCACGGTCGCGCCTGGGGATTGATGGCCCGCTCGTGCTGGCACTTGGCGCGGCTGCGTTCGACAAAGGGACGGTGCACCTGATTCAGGCGATTTCACGCCTGAATCACAGCGGGACGGACGTGCATCTCGTCATCGCCGGACCGGTGCTCAGCGAAATCGACGCACTGATGCGCACGTTGTCCGCCGCCAACCGGCGCTCGGTTCATCTACTTGGCTTTGTGTCAGATGGCGAGCGACGTGATCTGCTGGCGGCCTGCGATCTGCTGGCGCTTCCGTCGCGCACCGAATCGTTCGGGCTCGTCTTCATGGAGGCGTGGGCCAACGACAAACCGGTGATTGGTGCGCGAGCCGGAGCGATTCCGGCCGTTGTTCGCGACGGCGAGGATGGGATTCTGGTGAAATTTGGGAACGTTGCGGAACTGGCGGAGGCGATCACCATTCTCGTTCGTTCGCCCGAACTACGGCTGCGGATGGGAACCGCCGGACGCACACGGGTGGTCGACGAGTCGGTATGGTTTGAGCGCGTCCGAGTAGCCTACGAGCGCGTTCTGGGGACGCCTATTAGAGATGAGGCGAGTGGCGCATGAGCCGAGGTGAAAAGGCGTTACGGGGCGAGATGAACGAAGTCGCCGAGGCGTTGGAGCTGATCCGCGCGGCGGTGCGCCGGAACGCGGGCTACGACGCCGCGCTTGAGGTTCCTCCGGCCCAACGTTCGCACGCGCTAACCGAACTGTCCGATCTCGCCGTAATTTCGGCGCACTTGCCGGTCACCTGGAGCACTCCTGTGCTCGGACGTGCGATCGCGTATTCGAAGCGGGGTGTGCGCATCCTTTTACGCTGGTACATCAATCCGATCGTTGAGCAGCAGAACACGTTCAACGAGGCGCTGGTGCGAACCATCGCGTCGCTCGAGGAGCGGCTGCACGAGATCGAACGTCAGCTTGCGCGGACCGACGCGGATACTAACGCGTGAACATCATCATCTGCGCGACCCAGGTCCCGTTCATGCGCGGTGGTGCCGAGGTCCATGTCGAGGGTCTGCGGGACGCATTACTCCAGTCAGGACATCGGGTCGATATCGTGGCGCTCCCGTTCAAATGGTATCCGCCGAGCGAAATCCTTTCATCGGCGCTCGCCTGGCGTTTGCTCGATCTGACCGAGGCGAACGGTCTACCGGTTGACCTGGTCATCTGTACCAAGTTCCCGACCTGGGCGGTGAAGCACCCGAACAAGATCGCCTGGGTGATTCACCAGCATCGCCAGGCGTACGATCTTTACGGTACACCGCTATCGGATTTCACGAATAGCGCTGAGGATAATGAAGTGCGCCGGCGCATCGCCGAGATCGACCGGCGTGGCCTGGGCGAATGCAAAGCGCTCTTCGCGAACTCGTGGAACGTGGCGCGGCGTCTGAAGGAGTCAATCGGCCTGGAGGCAGAGCCGCTGCATGTGCCGATCACGCTTGCTGGTCTGGCCGTCGAAGCGTACGACGATTTCATCTTCAGCGTGTCACGGCTTGACCGAGCGAAGCGGATCGATCTCCTGCTCGATGCGCTGGCTCTGGCGGGTGAGCCGTACAAAGCGGTGATCGCCGGCGAAGGACCGGAAGCTGCCCCTCTGCGCGCGAAGGCGCGCCGACTGGGCATTGAGCATCGCGTGACGTTTCCCGGCCGCATCGATACAGATGAAGTCGTGTCGTATTACAACCGAGCACGCGCGGTCTATTTCTGCCCGGTTGACGAGGATTTTGGCCTGGTGACCGTTGAGGCCTTTACGGCCGGGAAACCGGTTCTCACCGCGTCAGATGCCGGCGGTGTGTTGGAGTTGGTCACGGACGGCGAGACAGGGATCGTGGTTGAGGAGGCCAATCCAGAGCAGTTGGCGGTCGGGATTCGCCGGTTGCTCGATGACCAATCGCTCGCTCGGACGCTTGGAGTCGAAGCAAGAAGGCGCGTGCGCGACATCCGTTGGGACCGTGTCGTGGAGCGTTTGCTGGCGGATGTCTGATTTGCCGAGAATCGCCTGGTTTACCCCACTGCGCCCGGTCGCGTCGGGGATCTCCCAGTATAACGAGGAGTTGCTCGGCATCCTCGGTCAGCAGTGGCCGATCGACGTCTTCGTCGATAACTACCGGCCGGAGCCGTTTCAGCCTTTTGGGAGTCTCCGCATCTTTCCGGCTCAACGTTTCGAGCGCATGGATAGGCGAGATCGCTACGCTCTCGTGGTCTACCAGTTCGGCAACAGCCCGGCGCACCTCTACATGTACGAACGCGCGCTTCGCCGACCAGGAATCGTCGTGCTGCACGATACGATGCTGCACCACCTGATGCTGACATCGCTGTCGCGGCGCGGCGGGGCGAAGCGCTACCGGGCGATGATGGACCGTCGCTACGGCGCCGACGGGATTGCGGTTGCTGAACGTGTCTTGCAAGGCCGTATACCGGAGGCGCTGTTCAGCTATCCGCTCTCGGAAGAGTTGATCGAGCACGCGCCGCACGTCATCGTCCATAGCGAGTTTGCGCGGGCGCAGGTGCGCTCGATATCCGCAGGCGCGAACGTCAGCGTGGTCCCAATGGGCATTCGCATACCGCCGCTGATTGATCGAGATGTCGCACGGCGTACGCTCGATCTCCCGATGGATCTCGAGGTGATCGCCTCGGTCACGCAGATTAATCCGCACAAGCGGATCGATGTCGTGCTGCGCAGCCTGCAGCGCCTGCGGTGCCGGCGACCGGCGATGATGCTGGTTGCCGGGAACACGTCTCCGAACGTTCCGCTGGCGCGCTGGATCGGGCTGTATGGGCTGACCAATGCCGTCGAAACGCTCGGCTACGTCGATGATCGAACGGCGCGTCTGGTCGCGGCCGCTGCCGACGCGATCGTCAATCTCCGCTTTCCCACGGCGGGTGAGACGTCCGCGAGCTTGCTGCGGCTGATGGCGGCCGGTCGGCCGGTGCTCGTCAGCGATACCGGTTCGTTCCAGGAGTTACCGGATGATGTTGTCGCGAAGGTGCCGCTCGACGCTGTAGAAGAAGCGACGATCGAAGCGTTGTTCGAGGCGTTTGCCGATCGGAGCGAGCTGGCTCGGCAAATCGGCTCGAATGCCCGTGCATACGTCGAGCGGGAGCATTCGCTCAATGCGATGGTCGGGGGCTATACGCGGGTTGTCCGCCAGGAATTCGAACTCGACCTGCCGGTTCCGCCTGACGTGGATACGAGTGAGGCGCTCGATCTGCCCGACGTCTCGACCCCGAGGCCGGGCGACCTGCTGATCGAGCATGCGGCGCGGTCGATGATCGAGCTTGGACTTGCCGGAAACGATGCGCTCACCCGCGATGTCGCGGAATCGCTCACCGAACTCGGCATCTACCCTGCTAAGATGAAGCTCGAACGTGATTGACTCGCCCGGATCGAAGGGAGTGAACGAATGAGCGCAGCGGAACAAAGTTCGATCAGCGAAGAGCTTCTCGAGATTCTTGCCTGCCCCGTCTGCAAGACCGAAGTCAAACTGGAAAACAATAAGCTGGTCTGCCAGACGTGCGGGCGGCGCTATCGCATCGAGGACGGTATCCCGATCATGTTGATTGACGAGGCGGAGCTACCCGAATAGTGCGGCAACGCATGGCGACTCCAGTATTCGTACAAATGTTCGGGTCGGATTGATATACTTCACAAAGGCAATCGCGGCAATGCGGGCGATAGGGTATCGATGAGCGACCGAGTAATTTCTGGCCGGGAACGTGATGAAGACCGGCCGAACGAGGGGAATTTACGCCCCCGTCGGCTGGCCGAATACGTTGGCCAGGACAAAGTCAAAGACGGCCTGAGCATCGGGATCCAGGCGGCCCAGGTGCGCGGTGAGACGCTCGACCACGTATTACTCTACGGACCGCCGGGTCTCGGCAAGACGACACTGGCGTCGATTGTCGCGGCGGAAATGGGCGTGAACCTGCGGGTGACGGCCGGTCCAGCGATCGAACGGGCCGGCGATCTCGTCTCGATCCTGACGAACCTGAAAACGGGCGACGTACTCTTTATCGACGAAATCCACCGCCTTAGCCGGGTGGTCGAAGAAGTGCTCTATCCGGCGATGGAGGACTACGCGGTCGACATCATTCTCGGTAAAGGTCCCGGCGCTCGGACGATGCGTATCAACTTGCCACGGTTTACGCTTATCGGAGCAACGACCAGGCTGGCATTGCTCACTTCGCCGCTGCGCGACCGGTTCGGCTCGATCTTTCGCCTCGATTTCTATGATCAGGAGTCGATGGAACAGATCGTGACGCGCTCGGCTCGTATCCTGGGGGTTGAGATGCATTCACCCGCCGCCGGTGAGATCGCGCTTCGTTCGCGCGGCACGCCGCGGGTCGCCAACCGGCTACTCAAGCGCGTGCGGGACTTCGCACAAGTGCGCGCCGAAGGGGTGATCACCGCACCGGTCGCGCGCGAGGCGCTTGATCTGCTCGAAATCGACCCGCTTGGGCTCGATGACATCGACCGTCGCATCCTGCTGACGATCATCAACAAGTTTGACGGTGGGCCGGTCGGCGTCGATACGCTCGCCGCGGCGACGAGCGAAGAGGCTGACACGATCATGGACGTCTATGAGCCATATCTCATCCAACTCGGTTTCTTGCAGCGCACTCGCTCCGGGCGCGTCGCGACACGGCATGCGTACAGCCATCTGTCCATCTCCTTTCCGATCGGTCGCGACGATCAGCAGACAAGTTTCTTCGACGAAGATGACGAGCGCGCCTAGATGACGCCGGAGTCGAACAAAACCGCCAGTGAGCCAATTCTGATCTCGGACTACGATTACAACCTGCCACCGGAGTTGATCGCGCAAACACCGCTTGAGCCGCGCGATCGGTCGCGGCTGCTTGTGCTCGACCGCGCGCGCGATTCCGTCGAACACCGTTCCTTTCGAGACATCGTCGACTACCTCAGCGCAAATGATCTGTTGGTGGTGAACGACTCACGGGTGATTCCCGCGCGCCTGCACGGTTGGCGTCCGTCCGGTGGGCGGGCGGAAGTCCTGCTGCTGCGGCCGCTCGGCGAAGGCCGCTGGGAAGCGCTCGTTCGTCCCGGTCGTCGTCTGCGACCGGGCAGCGAGATCATCCTGGCCGGCCGAGATGGTGAGCGCTCCGATGCGCGAGTCGCGATCATCGAGCGGCGCCCTGAGGGCTCGGCCGTCGTCGCGCTCCCCGATGCGGTGGCGAACCGGCTTGA
>CALAGB010000054.1 GCA_937891245.1 uncultured Thermomicrobiales bacterium
CGGCGGCACGGCGATATCGCTGAACGTCTTGCTCTTCGCGACGTTCATCATCACGCCGACATCGCCGAAATTGAGCGACGCATCAATGAGTGCCACCTGCTTGTTCGTCAGCTGCCGAATCGCCATGGCGACGTTGGTGGCGATAACTGATCGGCCGACCCCGCCTTTATTGCCGATCACCGAGATGATCTTCGCCAGACCCGCCTCCGATGGTCGCGGAGTCGTACCATTGGGCGATGCGGCGACTACCGGGCGCTGCACCTGCTGCGCCAGTCGCGACACATGACGAACCGCTGTGATCAACTCTTCGAGGCTGAACGGTTTCGACAAGAACTCACGTGCACCGGCAAGCATCGCTCGTCGCAAGAGATCGGGTTCGTCCTGGACCGACATCATGATGACCCCGGCGGTCGGCAGTCGCGACGTGATTTCAGTCGTCGCGGTGATGCCGTCCATGTCCGGCATGTTGATGTCCATCAGGATGACATCCGGCTGCAGGCGCATCGCCAAATCGATGCCTTCTTGCCCGCGAGCAGCCTTGGCTACGACCTCGATATCTCCTTCGAAACGCAGGAGCTTTTCGACGTTATCGCGGCTCTCAGGAACGTCATCGACGATGAGAACCCGAATCGTCCGTGCACTCACTACTGCCCTCCGCTCGGAACTTCAACCGGCTTCGGCGCGGGAAGACCGTACTGACTCATCAACTGATCGTAGGTCATACCGGTCGTCGTCGGCGTCGCGTGATCGTTCGGCGCCCGCAAGACGACCTGATATTTCCCCTGATTGTCTTCAAGGAACTTGATCAGCTCCGACTGTTGCGGGTCGACCTCGAGTACGAGCATGTCGGTGCTCGGAAGCGGAGTCGGCGCATTGGCGTCTTTTGATTGTTGATCCGCCGTCGCCGTTCCGTCCGCATTCGCGGGTGCAGGGGTCGGAGTCGGCGAAGCGAACGCGGAGTCGTTGACCGCTTCATTCCCTGCGATGACGCGCAGCACGCGAATATCTTGCATGAGGACCTTCGTCACGGGACTGCCATTCCCGTCATCGGTTACGGTAAAGACCGAACCTGGTTGGCCTGGGATTGGATAGGCCACGGAGCCGCTCTGGCCCGGTGCCGGCAATTCCAACGCCTTCTGGTCCATCGAAAATTGCTGTGGCGGAAGCTCTGTCGCGATCGGGCTCGTCGGCAGCACTTCGGACAGATTCAAGCGAGCTGAGTAGATGATGTCGATATAGTCGTCAGATCGGATCAGCCCCCCCAAGGCGCTCAAGCGATCGACCGGCAGCGCGACGGCGCGTTTTCCGTTGGTCAAAAGGTTCGTCAGTCCTGGTGAAACCAGGTTGGCCATCAGGATCTGCTGGCCGGACACGACATCACCGTTGGTCGCAAGCCCAATGACCTGGCTGGCGCTCGTTGCCGCGCCATTGGCCGCGGCATTCTTATCGACCTTGACGACCTTGACATCTTCCTCACGTATCACGGTGTTGGCCGGAATATCGTGCGCGGCCTGTAATACGGCCACCGTCGGGTTCGGTGTCGAAGTCGCGACCGGAGTCTTCTTATTGTCGTTCTTCGTCAGAGAGAACACGACGAGTAACGCTGCCACGAGGGCAAGCCCGACTCCCAAAATGATGAAGAGGCGTCCACCTCTGCGCATCCACGAATCCTTCCAGGCATCGCCGAAGTCGAGCGAGCCAATCGCACCACGATTGACGGAAGCGTTACAATCGATCCCAAGATCGATCCTCGCCACGATTCGTAGTCTAGGAATTGCCCTGGTTTCTCACCATAGTACGTAGGTAACGAGCGTGTCCCAAGGGGGTACCCGAGGCCCGATCGTTTGCCGGCGTTTCCACACTTTTGCCGCTATTACCGGGATTCGCGAGACTGATGTCGACGCTTGATATTACGGAACTCCTATACGGTCACGATACCGAAGAACGCATCGTCGCCGTCGAGTTCACCCGACAAAACCATGTCGAAGTCTTCCGCCGGCTAGCTGACCAATCGGTCGTGTCGGAACGCATTCCGCTCCGCCCGTGGTTGATCGCGGAGGCAGCTGGAGCAAACCTCGTCGAGTCGACAGAAGTGATCGAACTTGCTGGGGATCTACCGCTCAACCGCCGTATCGCATTTGAACATTGGGCGGCCTTTCGGGACGCATGCGACCGCCTCAGAGCCACCAACATCAACTTCCACCGGCTCAACCATCCCGTCGACCAGTATCTGACGCTCAGCGGTCGAACGCATTTCAAGGGGCTGACCTTCGACGACCTCGTGCGCCTTCAAATCGACCTGGAAACAACAAGCCTGAATCCTGACGATCCAGACGCTCGCATCCTGGCGATTGCGCTCTCTTCCAACCGGGGAGACGCGACCGTTCTGGAGACCGGTAGCCGGACTGAAGCGGAGATTCTGGATGATCTCACGGCGACGATTCAGCGTCTCGATCCGGACGTGATCGAAGGACACAACATCTACAATTTCGATCTTCCATTCCTGCTGAGCCGTGCGCGAGCCGGGAAGCTGCGATTGACCTGGGGTCGTGATGGAAGCGAACCGCGCGAACTTGGCGTGCAGCGATTCAAGGCCGGCGCGCGCTCGGTCCCCTTTCGCGCCTGCGCGATCTACGGTCGGCACATCATCGATACCTACCAGCAAATCCAGCGCTACGACTACTCAGGTGAGATGTCGAGTTACGGTCTGAAGGAGTCGGTCGAAGCGATCGGCCTCACCAAGCCCGATCGCGTCTTCATCCCCGGCGATCAGATCGCGTCCGCCTGGGAACACGACCGGGAGCGGGTTATCGCCTACGCACTCGATGACGTATACGATGTGGCGCTGCTCAGCGATCTGGCGACGCAAACCGAGTTCTATCAATCACAGATCTTGCCGCGCACGTTTCAGCGCGTTGCCGTCGGGGGACCCGGCGAGAAGATCAACGCACTCATGACGCGCGTCTACTTGCACGAAGGACACAGTCTGCCATTGCCGAAGCCGCCGCGGGCATATCCGGGCGGCTATACCGAGGTCAAGCGCGTCGGCGTCTTCCGACCAGTGGTTAAATGCGATGTCGAAAGCCTGTATCCGGCGATCATGCTCGCGGACCGAATCGGCCCGGCCAGCGATGTGCTCGGCGTGTTTCTGCCGCTTCTGGAAGTGCTCACGAACCGGCGTTTGCATGCCAAGAGTGAGGCACGGCGAACCGAGGGCGCCGATCGCGCCCGCTGGACCGGCATCCAATCAAGCTTCAAAGTGCTGATTAACTCGTTCTCCGGTTATCTCGGTTACAATCGCGCCCTGTTCAACGATTATGACGCGGTTACGCGCATTACCCTGCGCGGCCAGGAGTTAATTCAGGTCGTCGTACGGGAGCTGGAAGCGCTGGGCGCCGAGCCAATCGAAATCGACACCGATGGTGTCTACTTCAAGCCACCGGAGTCGATCGACGATCTCGATGCGCAAGAGGCGTTTGTCGCCCGCATTTCCTCGCGCCTGCCGGCCGGCATCAACCTCGCGCATGATGGCAACTATCGAGGGATGATCTCGCTTCGCACGAAGAATTATGCACTCTTGGGCGTGGATGATCGCTTGATCCTGAAGGGAAGCGGACTCCGCAGCCGGCGCGATGAACTGGTCTTGCGCCGCTTCTTGCACGACGCAGCGCTCGCCTTTATTGACCAATCCGAGGACGCTGCTCGTGCCGTCTATCTTGCCTTTGCCGACGCAATTCAGGCACGCCGACTCGAACCGAGCGACATTGCCCATTCGGAAACGATCACCGAAAAGACGTTCACGAGCGAATCAAATAAGCGCTTCGCTTCGGCGTTGGAAGGAGAGCGCATCGGCGAACGGGTTCTGGTCTACCAGCGTGCCGATGGCGAATTAGCCCGCCTGGAGGACTATCAGCACGACGAGGACGTGAATTACCTCCTGCGCCGGCTCAACGATATGGCGCGCCGTTTCGAACCGCTCTTCTCCGACACGCAACTCTTCGACTACGTCTTTCCCCGCGTCAGCCTTCAGACCGATTTGGACGCGGTTCGCGACGCACTACCAGTACGGCAGATGATGCTCTTCGAGTAGGGTCTGACGAAGAGGCGGTTAAACGCCGAAACGCTCGTGGATATCAACACGAGCGTTTCGACTCTGGGGTAGCGGGGGCGGGATTCGAACCCGCGACCTTTGGGTTATGAGCCCAACGAGCTGCCACTGCTCCACCCCGCGACGCTGGAGAACATGGACCTGAGCGGAGCTGGCGTGTGCGCGCGACGGCCTCGCCTCCCACGCAGTCGCCCGCGCAGTACTCTCCGGCGCTGGTGCCGGGCACGACCCGGTTCGGGATGGTTCGGGGTGGTTCGACACCGCTCTCGGCCACGCGCACGCCACAGCCGTTGGTAATATCTTCATGTGGGAGCTTCATGCGAAATGCATTCCATGATGTGTCCAGGCGGACGGCTGGCCCATGCCGTCCCGAGCTTCGGTTCGGAATTGGGTGTAGAACCACCCTCGACCATGAGCACGGCTTCGCTCCGGTCGGTTACCCGCCGTCCACGTG
>CALAGB010000055.1 GCA_937891245.1 uncultured Thermomicrobiales bacterium
CTCTCCGGCGGCGGCTACTTCAAGATCGCCAATCAGTCGATCGCTCCGGCGCTACGCGCGCTCGGCTACGATCAGGCGCAGATCGACGACATGATGCGCTACGTCATCGGCACGCTCAGTCTGGAAGGCGCGCCACACATCAATCGTGCCTCGCTCCGCGAGCGTGGCCTGACCGACGCCGATATCGACCGGGTCGAGAAGGTGCTGCCGACCGTCTTCGAGTTGCCCTTCGCCTTCAACGCCTGGACGCTTGGCGACGCCGCCATGGCACGCCTCGGCATCAGCAAAGAAGAATGGCAGAAGCCCGATTTCCGGCTGCTCCGCACGCTCGGCTTCACGCAGCAGCAGATCGACGAAGCGAACGACGTCATCTGCGGCATGCAGACGATCGAAGGCGCGCCGCACCTGAAAGACGAGCACCTGCCGGTCTTCGACTGCGCTAATCGCGGCGGCAAGCACGGCCAGCGCGTCATCCATCACAACGGGCATATCCGCATGATGTCGGTGGTGCAGCCATTCATGTCCGGCGCGATCTCCAAGACGATCAACATGCCGAACGAGGTGACCGTCGACGACATCGCCGAGGCGTACATGACCTCGTGGCGACTCGGGCTCAAGGCGATGGCGCTCTATCGCGACGGCTCCAAGCTCTCGCAGCCGCTCTCGTCGAAGAGCGACGATAAGAAGGAAGCCGCCAAGACTGAAGCGACCGTCGAGCCGGAAGTCGTGGTGGTCGAGAAGATCGTTGAGAAGCCGATCCGGCGCCCGATGCCGGCCAAACGGCACGGTTTCACGCAGGAAGGCCGCCTGGCCGGTCACAAGATCTACCTGCGCACCGGCGAGTACGCAGACGGCACGCTCGGCGAGATCTTCATCGACATGCACAAAGAAGGCGCGGCCTTCCGCAGCTTGATGAACTGCTTCGCCATCGCCATCTCCAAGGGCTTGCAGTACGGCGTGCCGCTGGAAGAATTCGTCGATACCTTCACCTTCCAGCGCTTCGAGCCGCAGGGAATGGTGGAAGGTCACCCGAATATCAAGATCGCGACCTCGATCATCGACTACGTCTTCCGCGTGCTCGGCTACGAATACCTCGGTCGCACCGACTTCGTGCAGGTCAAGCCGATCCACAACGACGTCGACGATGAAGTCAACGACGGCGATGGTGACAACGACGCGGAGGACCACAAAGCGACGAGTGCTGAATCAGCCCTGCCGCAGAATGCCCAGGCGCCGGCCTCCAAGCCGGAACCGGTCGCGACCGCTGCGAATCATGCGCACACGCACAACGGAAACGGGCATAACGGCCACAACGGCAACGGCCACGCCCACGCGAAGGAGCAACTTGTGACGATCGCCCAGGCGGTCGACACGCCGCAATTCGACGGCGGCCTCAACGAACAGCTCTCCCAGATGATGGGCGACGCCCCCTTCTGCGACGTCTGCGGCCACATCACCATCCGCAACGGCGCCTGCTACAAGTGCCTGAATTGCGGGAACAGCCTGGGGTGTTCGTAGGATACGAAATGACCTGCTGCCAGGGCTGTCGAAATCTTGATCGGCCTTAGCCCTGGCAGCAGCAGGCAGTACAGTAAACTGCTGTTCCGAAAGTGCGAGGTAGTCCGTGAGCGAATCGTGTCCATATTGCGATTCTGAGTTACCGCAACAGGGTTTTTATTGCCCCAGATGCGCTTCACCCGTACGATGCAAGGCATGCGGTGAATTGCTGCTCACAGATGCGGCAGCATGTGTTTATTGTGGATCAGCAGTCTTGGCACCAAATGTAGGTGCGGGCCTAGATACAACTCGATCCATCGGTAATGCTCCGAACAAGATTCTTCTTAAAGAAACAAGGAGCAGCAGAAGCCTTGAGGCGTCATTCTCGGATAGCGCTGTCGACGGGATCTCAGCACATCTTTCTTTTCTTCTAGCCGCCGGTATCTCTCATTCTACATACAGACCTCCGGTGGAACTCAAGAAAGACCCAACGTCACCAGTCGAGCAGTTGAGCCTAACAGCGCTTCAGGACAGCAGATTGCCTCCAACAGACACCATCGAAGCTCGTCACAGTGTTCGTCTCGAATCATCCGACGCCGGCGACGACCGTGAGCGCTTGGAACGAATCTTCTTGTCGGAAGGTGGCAGGCTGCTACTACAGGAAACTCGACTGAAGGCTAAGAGCAAGAGGAATTATGTTATTCGGCTCGTGTGCTTGTTCCTGTATGCACATGAGCTTCGTGAGAATCCCTCAGTCAGTCGATCATCGGTCAATGAGATCCTTCAATCAAACGGTGTTAACGATGGTAACGCACGTCATTGGATTGCGAATTGCGACGAGTTGGTACGAGACAAAGACAATCTACGATTGGCCGCCATGGGCAGGGAATTCGCCAAAACCATCTTGACAGAAGTCTTTGATCCATCATTTCCTGATGAGTGGACACCGTCTTCTAGCTCTCGTATACGGAATCGCACAGCTCCAGTCGGTGACGACCCCGAGAAACCAACGCAAAGAAAAAAGGCTTCCCGGTCTGGTACACAGCCACGAAAGGAAGCGATCGTGCTTGCCAACGCTTGGAAAGAACAATTTCCTGGCGTTGTTGAACAGTCGCTTGTCTTCGATCAGCCATTGGTAGGTCGAGGATTAATTGGATTATGGGCAATCT
Organism: uncultured Thermomicrobiales bacterium; assembly: GCA_937891245.1. GTDB lineage: Bacteria > Chloroflexota > Chloroflexia > Thermomicrobiales > Thermomicrobiaceae > CALAGB01. The sequence goes on from CALAGB010000055.1 coordinate 2,667, forward strand.
GGAAGATTGACAGTGGGGATCGTGCGACAGTATCCCGAGTCGTGCTAGCAGATTTCGTCGCAGCTGCTTTTGATGTGAGTGTCAATGACCGAAATCTAGAACGGTCATTGAAAAATGAAGGCCCCAAGACAGGTCGAGTAAGGCATGTAGGAGGAACCTGTTTTCGCATAACTGAGAGTGGAATCAAATACGTTGAGTCACAAATTCGAGACGCCAGCACTATAACCACCTCATCCGGCGGCCATGCCACCACAAGCTAGAAGTCACGTGGCAATTAGTGTCACTACGCTAATCGATCGACTCTCATTGATCGTAGACCAGCAGCTGGCAAGAGACGCCATTGAAGCGTATGTCGAAATGCGACAACGGTTCTTAGGAGGCGACTGGGCACCAGCTGAATTAAACGGCGGACGCGTCTGCGAGGCCATTTCACGGTGTCTATTACAGTTGGATACCGGAACCGTCAATCCTACCGAACTCCCGGGCAAAATACGAGAGAGCCTGCTGAATAAGAGTCTTGCCCACTCGCTTCAACAGAAGGACCGTGAACATATAGCCAAGGTAATCGATCTTGTGTACAAATTCCGTTCTGATCGCGGAGCAGTGCATATTTCACCGATCCACTCCGCAAACGGGATGGACGCCATGTTGGTGCTCCACGCTGGAAAGTGGATCTTCGCTGAGTTCCTTCGGCTTGCATGGAATTCAGATCGCAAGATCGTAGGCCAGGTTATTGAGCAACTCGTTCAGTTAGAGCACTCCTTAATTCATGAATTGGATGGTCGTCCTCTGGTTGTAGCTCGAGATATTTCGGCACCCGAGGAGGTTTTATTGCTTCTAAGCCACGCTTCAAACAATCGATTGACACGCACCGAGATTCGCAACCTCGCACCAAATCAAAATCCTAGGACAATCGCTGCGGCCATTACCAAGCTGGTCTCATCACGTGAGATCCGGGATGCTGGCAACGGAGAGGTTGCTCTCACGCCGCCCGGACAGCAACGAATCTTGAACGTGATTCTCCCGAAGTACACGAAGTTCGAGTAACTGCGCGGCGTCTCGCTCACACCATCTCCAATACTGCCCCGACGCTTATCACGCGCAATCCACCTTCGCTTCGAAGAACCCTCTGCTTCGAGATGATCGGTGCTGGCAGGTGGTCCAGATATCGCATCGCACCGAATCTCTTGTCAGCAACAGCAGGAATCATTGCTTCTCGCGAAGCAAGCTCTATAGACGACCCGAACTCCCAAGGTAGCGAAGACACATCGCAGGCAGCGTAACGATCACCGCCTCACAATGGCAGCGACTCGAGGAGATCGCGAGACCGGTGGCAAACAAACAGCGGTCACGCGTAACGGTTCAAGAAGAGACGATAATCCGTCTCTGCGAGCTCACATCACTGTCTGCGGCCGAGATTGCACGAGTCTTGAAGAGAGATGCAACATACCTTCAACAATATTTCCCCGCACGCATGATCCGAAGCGGCGCGCTCATCTATCTCTATCCTGAAACCCCCAACCACCCCGGTCAACGCTAGCTTGCTCCAATTCGTGGCGACGATCACGAGACTAACTGACCAGCCAATGATGTAATGCCCCACCTTCCGCCATCTTCGGCTACACTGTGCCGAGATATGCCTGTCGTGGCGCGGGGACGCGCTTGATGGTTGATGGATGAGGGAGGCGAGTGTGGCTGATTCGTTTGAGCCGTCGGTCGTGCCGAATATTCAGCATGTGGCGTTGCGTACGAACAATCTTGAGCGCTTGATCGCGTTTTATCATGGGACGATCGGGCTTCCGATCACCCGCGTGCGTGGGCCGGAGGATCATCCGGATGCCGTCTGGCTGCCGGGCGTGCAGCTGGTGAGAGCCGACGGTGATTTCGAGGCGAGCGGGACGCTCGATCATCTGGCGATCGGCATCGACAACGTCGATGAGGTCTGCGCGCGACTCGAAGCGGCCGGCACCAAAGTCGATCGTTCGCCATTTGAGGTTGTCGGCAACGACGGCAAGGCGTTCGCCTACGCCTCCTTCTGGTACGACCCGGACGGCAATCGCGTCGAGATCTTCAAGCATATTTAGCGGGGGACGGGCGCCGGCTAAACGCCGCGCTGGGCGCCATAAATGTCGCCCCTACAATCCGTAGGGGCGATCGCGTGCGTTGAGCTTCGTTCCGGCGCCTGACAAGGACGACGGTCATTGGCGTTTCTGCGCGCGTTGCGGCACCGGCATCTCGCCATCCTCTGGCTGAGCCAGGTGCTGTCGGCGATCGGTGATAACTTCTACGCCATCACCATCGTCTGGATGGCCGTGCGCCTCTCCGGCAGCGGCGCAGGCTATGTCGTGGCGGCGCAGTCGATCGCCGGGCTCATCTTCGGGCTGGTTGGCGGCGTTTTCGCCGATCGCTGGAATCGGCGCCGGACGATGATCGGCGTCGACATTCTTCGTGCCGTGGCGGTCGGCACGTTGCCGATCCTCTCGCTGCTCGGCTGGTTGCAGCTCTGGCATCTGGCCGCGGCCGGTGCCGTCATCGGTGCACTCGGTGCTCTCTTCGATCCGGCCTTGCAGGCGAGCCTACCCGCGCTCGCCGAAGATACCCAGCTCTTGCAGGCAACCAACGGACTCATGGATATGACCCGGCGACTGGCCCGCGCCATCGCGCCGAGTCTGGTCGGCGTGCTGGCCGCCATCCTGCCGCTCTCCCAGTTCTTCACGCTCGACGCCATCAGCTTCCTCATCTCGGCGGTCGCGATCGGCTCGCTCAGTCGCCGCTTCCGCTGGCAACCGGAGCGCGGGTATCTGGGCCAGAAGGGGATTCGTGGTGTTTTTCGCGAGATCGCCGAGAGCAGCCGGCTCGTCTACGCGCACAAGCCGTTAACCTGGGCGCTCGGCGGCGTCGCGCTCGTCAACCCCGCCTGGAACATCGCCTTTCTCGTCGGCGTGCCGCTCATGGCGCAAAACGAACTGAGCGGGTCGATCGGCGCCTTCGGCCTGATCGTCGGCGCGTATGGCGTCACGAATGTCATCGGCAACCTGATTATCGGCAGCGTTGTCATCAAGCGGCGCGTGGCGATGCTCTTCGCCGGGCGGCTGGTAATGGGCGCCGGCTTCCTGATCCTGGCGAGCGCGCACAGTCTGCCGGTCGCGGTGCTCGGCTCGGGGCTGTCGGCCTTCGGCGGACCGATGGGCGATCTGGTGCAACTGACGATGATCCAGACCGATTTCCCCTCCGGCCAGATCGGCAAGGTCTACAGCCTGCGCTCGACGATCTCCGGCGTCGGCGGTTCGCTCGGGCTGCTGCTGGCGGTGCCGCTCTTCGCACATTTCGACATCGGTCTCGTGATCGCCGCCTGCGCGCTGGTGATGCTCGTCACCGGTATCGTCGGCTTCATGCGCTTCGGTTTCAGCGAGCCGGAGATGTCGGTGCTCGGCAAGGTTGACTT
>CALAGB010000056.1 GCA_937891245.1 uncultured Thermomicrobiales bacterium
TCGCCAGCCTACCGGGCATCACCGACCCGACGACGATCAAGATCGAGCGCAACGGCGCCGACCGCAAGGTCCAGGTGTTGACCAGCTCTGGTCGCGCGCTCTTCAAGCTCTGGCGCGTCGACGGTCAGATCTATGTCGATTTCGGACTCGGCCCGACGAAGTCATCTGAAGACGCCTCGCCGGTCAAGCAGCTGGCGCCGCTGCTCGACGCCGATCAGCAGATCATCAACGGGCTCGCGGCCCAGGACGCGCCGTTCACGGTGATCGGCACTGCCAAGGTCAACGACGTACAGAGCAACGTCGAAACGGCCCGCTACGACCTGTCGCAAGCCACTAATTCGATTTTCGCGACCGGTGCCAACACAAGTGTGGTTGCCAAGATCTGGGTCGCCCAGAACGGTAGCTACCTGACGAAAGCCGATCTGAATCTCAGCGAATCGGGCAGCGGTACGGCAGGTGCAGACGGTGGAGCGCATGTCGTGATCGACGTTACCGACATCGGCACGGCACCCGCTATTAAGGCGCCACTGTAGTTCAGCGTGACAGTGTTTCGGGCAGTTCGCCGGCGCTAATCGACCCTTCGCGCAGGATCGTGATTCGATCGGAATCGACCGCGATGACGGTGGAGTTGACGCCGCCCGGCGATGGACCGTCGTCGATCACCAGTCTCGCCTGCTGAGCGAGCGCGGCAAACGCGTCGCGCGCGTTCGTCGCGGCCGGTTCTCCTGAGCGATTGGCGCTCGTCGTCGCCAGCGCTCCCCCGGCTGCGTCGATCAGCGCCAGCGCCAGCGGGTGGTCCGGGAAACGCAAACCGACATGCCCGGTGTCGCCGACGATCTCGCGCGGCAGCCAGTCAGCGGCCTCCAGCACGACTGTCAAACCGCCGGGCCAATATTGGCGAAGGAGCCGTTCGAGCCGCGCATCGGCATGGGGCGCGAGTCGCAAAACCTGTTCAAATCCGGAAATGAGGACTGGGATCGGCCGGTCGAGCGGGCGTCCCTTGGCAACGTAGAGACGCGCTACGGCGTCGGGTCGATCGACGGCGGCCGCAATGCCATACACCGTGTCGGTTGGGAAAACGATCAACTCGCCCGCCCGCAGTAGATCAGCCGCGCGCTCAACGACACCAGGCGTTGAGGCCGGAACCAATTCCGCCTCTGATTGTTCGCTCATCCAGCCGCCAGTTCCGATTTGATCTGCTCGGCCAGGGCCGGGCCAATTCCTTCAACCGCACACAGCTCGTCGACCGACGCTTCACGGATCTTCTTCAGCGAGCCGAACGTCTTGAGAAGCGCCCGCTTGCGACGCGGACCGACGCCGGGCAGATCATCGAGTACCGATTTGAAATCCGACTTCTTACGACGTGCACGGTGGAAGGTGATCGCGAAGCGGTGCGCCTCGTCGCGTATGCGCTGCACCAGGAAGAGGGCTTGTCCATCCCGTGGCAGGATGACCGGCTGGCTCTGCCCCGGCAGAAAGATCTCTTCATTCACCTTGGCCAGGCCCACAATCGGCACGTCGACCTGTAACTCGCCCAACGTTTCCAGGGCCGCGCTCAGCTGCCCCTTGCCGCCGTCAACGATGACCAGGTCCGGCATCGTCTGCCACTCTTCTGTCTCTTCCTCATTCTTGGCTCGACGGAAGCGACGGCCGATGACCTCCTGCATGCTGGCAAAATCGTTCGGGCCTTCGACGCTCTTGATTTTAAAGCGCCGGTAATCGCTCTTCTTTGGCTTTCCATCCTCGAAGACGACCATGCTGGCCACGGTGTTCGTCCCTTGCAGATTCGAGATATCGAAGCACTCGATGCGCCGTGGGATCCCTTCGAGCGCCAGCGCGTCAGCCAGTTCGCTCATGGCGGCGGTCATCCGCTGCTGATCGTTGAGCCAGCGCAGGCGGCTCTGCTCCAGGTTTTCGGCCGCGCTCTTGGCAACCATCTCGACGAGCCGCTTCCGCTCGCCGCGCTGTGGCACGGTAAGGGTTACCGGTCCACCGCGTCGATCAACGAGCCAGTCCTGCACCATCTCCGCTTCATCGATCGGGTGTTGCAACACGATTTCTCGCGGAACGAGCGCCGCGTTCTCGTAGAACTGCGTCACGAATGAGGAGAGGATCGAACCGGGCTCATCATCAACGCGCGCTCCGCGCAGCATGAACGGCTCCGAGCCGATAATCTTGCCATTGCGCACGAAAGCGACCTGAACACCGGCATCGCCGCCCGCCCCCTGCGCCAGCGCCAGAACATCGAACGTCTTGCCGCGATCCGAGACGATTTTCTGATGCTGGAGCACATGCTCGATGGCATGAATTTCGTCCCGCCGCTTGGCGGCTTTCTCGAAATCGAGCGCTTCTGCCGCTTCTTCCATTTCGGCGCGCATCTGCGGCAAGAGCTCCTCGCCGCGTCCCTCAAGGAACATCACCACGTTGTCAATAATCTGCGCATAGGCGGTCTGATCGACCGCGCCGATGCACGGACCGGCGCAGCGGCCAATGTGGTAGTACAGGCAGGGGCGCGCCGCCTTACCGGTAATCTCGATGTCGCACAGTCGATACGGGAAGAGCCGCTTGAGCAACGAGAGCGTCTTATGCACCGAACCCGCACTCGTGAACGGCCCGAAATAGCGGCTGCCGTCTCGAATAACACGACGCGTGCTGATGACACGCGGGAATGGTTCGTTTGTAATGCGGATGAACGGGTACGTCTTGCCGTCGCGCAACATGATGTTGTACTTCGGCAGGTAACGCTTGATCAGCTCGTTTTCGAGGATCAGCGCCTCCGACGCACTGTCGGTACGGATGACGTCGAAATCGGCGATATGGCTGACCAATTCGCGGGTCTTACCGTCCATCCCGCGTTGTGAGCCGAAATAGGAACGCACGCGACTCCGAAGCGATGCCGCCTTCCCGACGTAGATGACATCGCCGTCCGCATTCTTCATGAGATAGACGCCTGGCTCGGGCGCGAGCGCGGCCAGCCGTTCGCGCGTTTCCTCTTTCATATTCCAATTTTAACACCGACGTAAAGGTAAAACCGCAATCAGACGCGGAAAGCTGGACACCGATCACCCGTCGGTCGAACAGTCACAACATATGCGTACGTACAGGACAAATGTGCGGCTTTACGCTACAATAGCAGTGTCCGTACGATCGGGAGGTACCGTGGACCTTGCTCATATCCATGATGAATTGATCTCACGCGAGGACGCCTACCTGCGACCAGCCGCTGCCCGCAGCGCGAATGCGACGCGCCAGACGCCAGAAGATGACTCGCCGATCCGCACGGCCTTTCAACGTGACCGCGACCGGGTGACGCACGCCAAGGCGTATCGCCGCTTGATGCACAAGACGCAAGTTTTCATCTCGCCTGACGGAGATCATTTCCGCACGCGCCTCACTCATACGCTCGAAGTGACGCAAATCGCCCGCACGATCGGACGAGCGCTACGGCTCAACGAGGATCTCGTGGAGGCGATCGGACTGGCCCACGATCTCGGACACACACCCTTTGGGCACGCCGGTGAACGGGCGCTGGCCGAGGTCTTCCCGGGCTTCCGGCATAACGAGCAGAGCCTGCGCGTCGTCGATCGCATCGAGAACGACGGTCGCGGGCTCAACCTCACCGATCTGACGCGCGACGGCATCCTGCGCCATTCCAAACCGGAGGGCGACATCACCGGTCAGGTCAGCGGACAGCCGAACACTCCCGAAGCGCAGATCGTCAAAATTAGCGACGGCGTCGCGTATGTTAACCATGATCTCGATGACGCGCTGCGTGCCGGGATGATCGAACAGAATGAGATTCCAGTCGAGGCGATCGCCGTACTCGGCAGCCGGCACGCGGAACGAATCAACACGCTCGTTTGCGATATCGTGGCACGTTCGGATGCGGCGCTCGACGATGGCACCATCGCCCAGCCGATTCAGATGTCCGAACCAGTGCGCGCCGCGATCAACCAACTGCGCGACTTTCTCTTCGAGCGGGTTTATACCCCGATCAACGCCGCCGAATCGACGCTGCAATGCCAGCGGGTACTCCAATGGCTCTTCGAGCACTACACAACGAATCCGGGCGAGGTGTCGCCGGAATTTTCGCGGACGCTGGCCGAAGATGGCGTCGAGCGAGTCGCCATCGACTATGTCGCCAGCATGACCGATCGCTACGCGCTGGCGCGTTTCGAAGCGCTCTATATGCCGCGCTTCTGGTCAGGACAGGGTGGATAACGTGGCGAATGATGTGGTCGAGCAGATCCGTGAACGCATCGATATCGTCGACCTGATCGGCCAGCAGGTTAGCCTGCGTAAAGCGGGTCGCAATTTCACCGGGCTCTGCCCCTTCCACCAGGAGAAGACGCCGTCGTTCGTCGTCTTTCCGGAAAACCAGAGCTTCCACTGTTTCGGTTGCGGTGCCGGTGGAGACGCCTTCGGCTTCGTCATGCAGTACGAGCATGTCGATTTCCGCCAGGCGCTGGAACAACTCGCCGCCCGCACCGGTGTCGAACTCCGTCCCGCCGCGCCGCCGCCACCACCCGAAGAGGTTGAACGGCACGAGCGGCTAGCACGAGCCAACAGCGTCGCCGCCAACTGGTTCGCTCACGTGCTCTGGAACACCGGTGCGGGTGAGCCGGGGCGCCAACTGCTCGAACGCCGCGGCGTCGACCGCACGGCTGCTGAGCGCTTCAAGCTCGGTTATGCGCCCGAATCGTGGGACGCGCTGCAGACCGTCATGCTCAAGCGCGATTTTTCGCCCCAAGACCTCGTCGCCGCCGGTCTGGCAATCGAGCGTGAAGGCGGTGATGGCAGCTACGATCGCTTCCGTGCCCGCTTAATCTTTCCGATTCAAGACAAAGACGGTCACGTCATTGGCTTCGGCGGTCGTGCGCTCGGCGACGCCATGCCGAAATATCTGAATACGCCACAAACCCCGCTCTTCGACAAGGGCGCGAATCTCTATGCCCTGCACCTCGCACAGGATGCCATCCGGCGCGAGCGTGAGGTCGTTGTCGTCGAAGGGTACATGGATGCCATCGCCGCGCATCAATTTGGCTTTGAGAACGTCGTCGCGTCGATGGGCACCGCACTGACGAGCGCGCAGGTGCGACTCGTTCGCCGTTCGGCCGATCGCATCCTGCTCGCGCTCGATTCCGACGCCGCCGGCCAGATGGCGACGCTGCGCGGGCTCGACGTCTTGCGCGAAGGATTGACCGAAGCGGATCGTCCGGTTGCCGATACCGCCGGACTGGTCCGCTTCGAACGGACACTCAAAACCGACATCCGCATCGTCAAGCTGCCGAGCGGCAAAGACCCCGACGAACTGATCCGTAAAGATGTCGACTCCTGGCGCGCGGCCGTCGCGGCACCGGTCCCGCTCATCGACTACTACATCGACACGGTGATTGGCACCGTTCCGCCGGCCGACCCTCGCCAGAAATCGGAGCTTGCGCGTCGCATCGCCCCGGTACTGCGCGAAATCGGCGACCGCATCGTGCAGTCGCACTACGTGAGTGAGGTTGCCCGCCGCATAGAGATCGACGAGCGCCTGGTACTTTCCACCGGCCCCACCACCCAAAATCGTCGTCCGCGGCCGATCGAATCCGCGCGTGCGCGCCAGCCGGTTGCCAATCCGGAGGAGCACCTCTTCGCTCTGCTTTTGCGCCATCCGCTCGTGCTGACGCCGACGATCGCGGCGATTCCTGAGCAGGAGCTGCTTGACGCCCGCGATGTCGAAATCCTCCGGACTTTGCAGCGGACCGCGCCGGAATCGACCGAGGGTGCGCTAGAGCCGCTTGAAGGTCCGACGCGTGAGCGCGCCGATCAGCTCCTGCAGCAATTAGGCGAACGGCCGATTTCGTACTCGGCGCAGGTCCGTCGTGAGGCCGATGGCGCGTTGCGACGGCTTCGCAAGGAACGCCACGACCAGCGGATGCGGCAATTGATCGACGATCTCTCCAGCGCGGCTCGCGAAAACGATCAGGAGACGGTTCGGCATTATCTCGAACTGATCGACCAACTCCGCGAGCGCTACCCGGAGTTCTACCCCGAGCCGAGCCCTTATTTCCGCGATATCCGCGACAACGCCTCGTAATCCGGGCGATACAGCGGGGGCGCGACTGATCGCGGCGCTATGAACCGGGGTTGAGCGCCGCCGACAGAGCGGTGACGACGCCAGCTTCCTGGCCGGGGAGGACGGTCCGCGCGTCGATGAGAAGGCGGCCGTTTTCAACGTGCGGCACCAGCGGAGGCGTGCCGCTGCGCAGGCGATGGGCGACGAGTTCGATCGTCAGCCCTCGCCGCTGGAGCGCTTCTTCACCGAGCGCGATCGCGCGACTCTCGAGCGTCTCGCCGGGCAGCGAGCCGCCGCCGACGGCGGATTGGCTGGTGGTGAGCGTCGCTCCGTCGAATCCAATCTGATCGATCCAGGATCGGCAACGCGCCTCTAGCTCATCAAGTTGAGCGCTGATCATCCGCCAGATCGGAATCGTCTCGGTATAGTCGTCGCGGAGATAGTGCCGAAGCGTGGCGGCGACGCCTGCCAGCGCCGTCTTATCGGCCCGCACGGCGCGTGCGAGCGGGTGCGCGGTGATCGTGCGGATAACGTCGGCCCGGCCGGAGATGATGCCGGCCTGCGGACCGCCCATCAGCTTATCCCCGGAGAAACAGACAACATCGACCCCCTCGGCCAGGCTCTCACCGACGGTCGGTTCGTGGACCAGACCCCACGGCGCCGTGTCGGCTAGCGCCCCGCTGCCGAGATCTTCGATCAGGGCAAGTCCGCGCCGGTGCGCCAGCTCGGCCAACTCGGCGAGCGTTGGCTGGGCGGTGAAGCCGATGATCCGAAAGTTGCTCCAGTGAACGGTCAACAGTGCTGCTGTCTCGTCGGTGAGCGCCGCTTCGTAATCGCGCGCGTAGGTCCGATTGGTCGTGCCGACCTCGACGAGCCGAGCACCGCTCTGGCGCATAACGTCCGGCACCCTGAAGCCGCCGCCAATCTCAACCGCCTGACTCCGTGACAGAATGACCTCACGCCCCGCGGCGAGTGCGCTCAACGTCAGAAGCACCGCCGCCGCGTTGTTGTTCACCACGAGCGTGGCTTCCGCGCCGGTGAGAAGCGACATCAAGCGCGTCACCTCGGCCATCCGCCCGCCGCGCTTACCCGCCGCCAGCTCGATTTCCAACGGGACGTAGTGCGTGGCGGCATCCTGCATCGCCCGTGCCGCCTCTTCGCTGACCGGCGACCGGCCGAGGTTGGTATGAATGATGACGCCGGTTCCGTTGATGACCTCGCGCAACTTCGGTTGCTGCAATGCATCGAGTTCGGCAACCACATGCGCGACGATCTCATCAGCCTGCTCAGCTCCGTCGCCTGCGAGAATCGCCGAGCGGACGCGCTGCACGACCGCCTGCGCGATCTGGGTCGCGACATCGGTACGCAGGCCATCGGTGCGGCGTCGCACCTCCGGATCGCTCAGGATCGTCGAAATCGAAGGAATGCGGCGGAGCCGGCTGTTCGCCGCGTCGTTCTGTACGTCGCCATCGCTCACGTTCGGCAGCCTCGCACGAAATCACGCCTCCAATGGCAGGTTGTCGATCAGACGGGTTTGACCGACCCAGGCCGCCAGCGAGAGAAGAGCGGGACGATCGATCTGTTCCAGTTCGTCCAACGTCACAGCATCCGCGACGCTGACGTAATCGGTTCGCACCAGCAACTCCAAATCAAGCATATCGCGCACGATCTGGCGAATTCGCTGCGCATCTCGTTCGCCCCATTCGAAGCTCTCCTGAGCCCGAAAGAGTGCCCTGGAGAGCACCGATGCCGCCTGACGTTCCTCGATCGAGAGGAAGATGTTGCGGCTGCTCAGCGCCAGGCCGTCCGGCTCCCGCACCGTCGGCACCGCGTCGATCTGGACCGTCAACGCGAGGTCCTTCACCATCCGCCGGACGACGATCACCTGTTGCGCGTCTTTCTGGCCGAAGTACGCGCGCTGTGGCCGAGTCAGATTCAGCAGACGGGCCACTACTGTGGCAACGCCTTTGAAGTGGCCCGGCCGTGATAGCCCTTCAAGCCGCTCACCAAGCGAGCCGACATCGACCGACGTGGAGAAACCGGGCGGATACATTTCATCGACCGTCGGAATGAAGACGAGGTCAACCGATTCGGCGCGCAACAGGGCCAGGTCATGCTCGGTATCGCGAGGATAGCGTGCCAAATCTTCGTCCGGCCCGAACTGGCGAGGGTTGACGAAAATGCTCACGGCGACCAGATCGTTCTCCGCACGTGCCTTTCGCACGAGCGCCAGGTGACCTTCATGTAAGAAGCCCATCGTCGGGACCAGCCCGACCGATCGGTGCGTCGTCGCCCGCCATCTGCGGAGCGATACGAGCGTCTTAACGACTTCCACTCGGCTACCCCTCGTCAAGCGTCACGTTGAGCGCTTCGAGATCGACTCCCTTGGGCAGGGCGAAACTCTCTTTCTCGGTCGGAAAGATTCCGCCACGCACGTCGGCATCGTATTGCTCGACCGCCTGCCGAATAAGATCTCCAACCTCCATATAGGCGCGGGCGTGCTTTGGTATACGCCCCGGAATCAGGTGCAACAGATCGGTAATGATCTGGACCTGCGCATCGCATTCCGGTCCCGCCCCGATGCCGATGGTCGGAATAGACACCGAATCGGTCACGATCTTCGCGGCGGCAGTCGGAATACATTCCAGTACCAATGCATAGGCCCCAGCCGCTTCGAGCGCGTGGGCGTCGCTCACCAGCTCGCGAATCGTCTCGACCGTCTTTGCCTGGACGCGGAAACCTCCGAGTTGATTGACCGATTGTGGTGTCAAACCGAGATGGCCCATTACCGGGATGCCAGCAGTGACGATGCGCTCGACTGTGTTGGCCAATTCCCGTCCGCCTTCGAGCTTCACCGTCTGCGCACCACCTTCCTGGATCAGTCGCCCCGCGTTCCGTAACGCCTCTTCCGGGCTGACCTGATACGTCAGAAATGGGAGATCCGCGACGATCAGGGCGTTCCGCGCGCCACGAACGACCGCCTGGCAATGGTGAATGATGTCGTCGAGCGTGACCGGCAACGTCGTCTCATGGCCGAGCGCGACCATGCCCAACGAATCACCAACCAGAAGCACCGGAATACCCGCCGCGTCGAGAATGCAGGCCGTCGCGTAGTCGTACGCCGTCAACATCGAAAAGCGTTCGCCGCGCGCCTTGTAGGCTTTCAGATCCTGAATTGAAACTCGCATCAGTCCAGTTCCTTTTAATCCGGGACCGCATCGTCCCCAGGCGAGGTCGCCAGCAATGTGCGTATCGTGCCCGCCTTTTTCGAATCTAACCCGCGCTCGCGGGCGAGATCTAGACTCTTATAGCCCAATTCGCGATAAAGCGGCAGTAGCCCTGGGCGAATGTGGACGAGCGCGGTGAGATGCGCCGAGACCGTCGCCGAGTCGCCGCGTGCGATCGGACCGGTCAACGCGTCCGGCAGCCCAAGCGTCCCAAGGTTCGCCACGGCGCCTTCAAGTAACGGTAAGAGCGCCTGCAACGCATCGTCGCGCGGAGTGCCAAACGACTCCCAGAGTTCCGCCGCCAGCGCGGCCAACGCCACCGTATAGTTCGAAATCATCACGGCTGACGCGTGATAGAGCACCTTGCTCTCGGCGGTGAGAAAGATCGGTCGCGCCCGCAACCGCTCCGCGAGCGCGGCCAACCGGCCACGGAGCGGCCCGTCCGCCTCGATGCCGATGACCGAACCGGCGATCCGCTCGGCGTCGTCCGGCTGCCCGGCAAATGTTTGCAGTGGATGCATCGAGCCGACGAGCGCGCCCGCATCCGCGGCACTGGCGAGAAGATCGAGCGAATGGGCGCCGCTACAATGAAGCACGATCTGCTCCCGGCGCCAGTGTCCCGACCGGCAGACCGTTTCGATCGCGTCATCCGGCACCGCCAGGAACACGGTATCGCTCGCGTCAACAACGGCTTGCGGGTCGATAGTCGCGCGGCAACGCGGCAACGTCGCGGCGAGATGCCTGGCGCGCTCGATCTGTCGCGATGAGACGGCAACGACCGGCAGATTTATCGCATCCAGCGCGCGTGCCAGCGCACCGGCCGCCGCGCCACTCCCGACGAACCCTATTCGACCAATCGCATCAAACGAGTCTGCCATCATGTGCCCCAGCGGGGGTGGAAACCTGAGGAAACAAAAAACGGGCGGTCGAACCGCCCGTCTCTAGTCGGGGAGAGAGGATTTGAACCTCCGACCTCCGCGTCCCGAACGCGGCGCGCTAACCGGGCTGCGCCACTCCCCGTGTGCAGGCACTATACCATAGCCTGGCCACGCCTGAAAAGCGTGGTCAACTTCGCGCCTCCGCGGATTTCCATGTTAGACTTCCCCAGGCGAGCTTCCCTCGTCGTCCCTACCCGCGTCCAGGCCCGCGTAGCTCAGGGGATAGAGCCGGGGCGTCCTAAGCCCTGTGGTCGGGGGTTCGAGTCCCTCCGCGGGCACCACCGGTGGCACGAGTCTGGCAACCGTCGCACCAGATTGGGCTCAGCGAGAGGACGACGCATGGACGTTCAGGTCAAGACCAAGAATATCCGACTCACTGACGACCTCGAAAGCTATATCCAGCGCAAATACCAGAAGCTCGAAAAAGTGAATGTCCGGGTGATCGACGCCAAGCTCGAAGTGCGATCCGACCGGAAACGCACCGGTGGCGATTACGTCGTCGCACAGCTGACAATCGCCACGCCCGATAATATCCTTCGTGCCGAAGAGACCAATACCGATCTGCACACGGCGATTGATCTGGCCATCGATCGGATGGAGCGGCAGATCCGGCGCTTCCGTGACAAGCAAGTGTTTCAGCGTCGCCGGCAGAAGGCACGCACCCAGAGCGCGATCGCTCAGCCGATACTCCCCGCTGCCGCTCCCGATCTTGGGATCGAAGCGACTGATGACGAGGCGCCCCTTGATACGCTCGTCCGGCGCAAGCGCTTCAAGCTGCTCCCGATGGACGAAGACGAGGCGATCGAACAGATGGAACTGCTCGGGCATGATTTCTTCGTCTTCTTCAACCCCGAAGAAGCGCAGATCAACGTCATCTACCGACGACGGGACGGTCAGTATGGGTTGATTCTCCCCGAACTCGCCTGAGCGGAGTCGAACCGATCGGGGAATACGCATTGCGCTCGAACTGTTTTAGGCGGTGTGAAACGTTTCACATCGTTTGAAGGGGCGACAACCGATCTTGGATACTATCGAACGTCCTCATCTGCGCCAGATCATCCCCCCGATTGTCGATCGTGTGGCAATGATCTCGGTGCATACATCACCGTTTGCCCGGCTGGGTGGCCGTGACACCGGCGGCATGAACGTGTATGTCCGCGATTTGAGCCGCAATCTGGCTGATCGCGGCGTCAAGGTCGACATTTTCACCCGTCGCACCGATCGACAGACGCCCGCCATTGCCGAGGTACACGGCGGCGTTCGCCTGATCAACGTCGAGGCCGGCCCGCCTGAGCCGGTCGATAAGGACGCCCTGTTTTGCTCGCTCCCCGATTTCGCGAGCGAAATGGCGTATCTGGCGCAACGCGAGGGCACGACCTACGACGTCATCCATGGTCACTACTGGCTCTCCGGCTGGGCCGGTAAGCTTCTTCAGAATTACTGGAACGCGCCGCTCGTCATGATGTTCCACACGCTGGCACACCTGAAGAACGAAGTGGCCGGTAACGGTACGCGTGAGACGATGCTCCGGTTGCAGGTCGAAAGTCGCCTGATGGACATCGCCGATACGATCATCACCGCCAATCCGGACGAACAGGCCGAATTGATCGCGCGGCTCGGTCCGAACGCGAACCGTATTTCACTCGTGCCGCCCGGCATCGATCTCACGCTCTTCCAGCCGGGCGATTCCGCCGCCGCGCGCCGGGCACTCGACCTGCCGACCGGTCCGCTCGTGCTGTTCGTCGGCCGTATTGACCCGGTCAAAGGGATCGATACGCTCTTCGAAGGGTTTCATCACCTGCTACACAGCCACAACTGGGCCGGCCAGCCTCCGCGGCTCGTGTTTGTCGGCGGCCTCATCCGAATCGATGGCACCGGTTCGACGATGGACGCAGACCTTCAGCGACTTGCTCGACGGGCCGAAGAGCTTGGGCTGGCCGATTCCGTGCTCTTCCGCGGCTCGCAACCACGGCAACTCCTGCCGCTCTATTACAACGCCGTCGATGTGTGCGCCGTCCCATCGCGCTATGAGTCGTTCGGCCTCGTCGCCGTCGAGGCGATGGCCTGCGGGACTCCGATCGTGGCATCGAGCGTCGGAGGCCTGCGCTTCAGCATCGAGGATGGCGTCTCTGGGCTGCTCGTCCCCCACTCCGATCCGGCTGCCCTGAGTGACGCACTCCACCGGGTACTGGCAGACCACGGGCTGCGATCACGCATGCAGGTTGGCGCGCGACAAGCGGCAGTGCGCTATTCCTGGCAGACCATCACGTCAGCCATGCTGCGCGTCTACGAGCGCGTCGTCACGCGCGAAGCGACCTCCGAACCTCTGCACGACTACGCCAGCGTCTCCTAACCGCCCCGCCACCGTCTGTACGAATATAGGCGCATTGACCCGCACGCCTGGACGGGCTTCAATGTTTGGGTAAACGTCGGCGGCTCGGTGTAGGAGATGGTTGTGACGCTGTTTCGGATTGATCAAGCGGTTTTTGAACTCTTTCCCAATGCGCGCTTCGCGGCAGTCGTCGCACGCGGTGCGAACAACCAGGGCGAAAACCCGGCGATCGCCGATCTGCTTGATGAATCCGTCGATCAGATCCGCGAGCAGTTCGGCGGCGGCGATCCGAAAGCCGATCCGCGTATCGCGATCTGGCGCGAAGCTTTTGGCTCACGCGGCTGGACACCAAGCAAATACCTCAGCTCGATCGAAGCGCTCGTCCGGCGCATCGCAAAAGGCGGCGACATGCCGCGCATTAGTCCGGCGGTCGATCTCGCCAACAGCATCTCGCTCAGCCTGCTCGTACCGATCGGCGCTCACGATCTCGGCACCGCGCCGAACGGTATCGACGTTCGCCTCTCCGCGACCGCCGATCGTTTCCAGCCAATGGGCGATGCACCGGACGAGACGCCGGACGACGGCGAGATCGTCTACGTCCACGACCATGACGTGCGCACCCGCCGCTGGGTCTGGCGCCAGAGTCGTACCGGCCTCGTCAGCGCACAAACAACCGACTTCCTTTTTCCGATCGATGGCTTCGCGCCGGTCACCGCGCAGGCGATCAACGAGGCCGCCGAGCGGCTCGCCAGGCTCATTCCCGATCTTCTTGGAGGCTCGACAACGATCTATCACCTCGACCCGGAACACCCCGACGCCGGTTGATCAAAACGACAAAGCCCGCTCGCCAGGGCGGAGCGGGCTTTGATATCGCGATTTGGAGATCGGTTTACGACACTCCGGCCGCGCGGCGGACCGCTGTCGGCGCGCCGTGGCAGTTCTTGTACTTCTTGCCGCTGCCGCACGGGCA
>CALAGB010000057.1 GCA_937891245.1 uncultured Thermomicrobiales bacterium
GAGGAGCGACTCGGCCAGGGACGCGAGAACGCCAAGGAGTTCCTGCGCACCAACCCCGATGTCATGAACGAGATCGAGAGCCGCATCCGCGAGACGTCGCCGGAGCTGCAGTCGCGCATCAACTTCGATGGCAGCACGTCCGAGAATGGCGTCGTCGAAGAGGTGCTCAGCTAGCAACGCTCCACGCTTCGCCTCGAATCCGGCACCAAGCAAACGGGCAGCACGAACCATCGTGGTGTCCGTTCTCATTTCCGTTTCCTCCCAGATTGTCCAAACGAACCTGACCGTACGAGCGTGGAACCTCGTTCGGACTCGCCCTATAGTGACGAAGAGAGCATGGCGTACGTGAGACGACCGAGGCGAACGCGCTCCGGCTGCCGTGTTTCGGGCTTTCCGTGACAGGCGAGGAGCACCGCAAGATGACGTATTTGAACGCGCCCGTCCCACGTCGAACCGACCGACCGGCGAACGACCGATGTGGCTCCGACGCGGCACGTTCCCGTCATATAGGCAGCGGCACTGATCGAATCGTTGCCCAGAGCTTGCCTGACCAACAACCAACCAGTCAGGCAAATCACCGCGAATGGCTCGCGATCGAACACCGCGATTTACACCTGCGGCAACAGGATGAACGCACAAACGAGCGGGGATCGCTGACGCGGATGCGCCCGCGCGAGCATTTCGAGGCCCGCCAGCCGGCGCGTGAACGAGCCGGCGCCGGGCTCCCCTCCGGCCCTCGCCTCTTCCTGCCACCCAGGCTCATGCTCGCCGATGCGCTTGCCACGCTCCGGCATCAAACGCGCGATATACGTCGTGATGCCGCCTACATGCTCGGGCGCCTGCTGTACGAACCGGTGGTGACCGGGCTTGACGACCTGCCGGCGCAACGGCCGTACATCACCCTCTCGAATCACTACGAGCGGCGACCGGGCACCTGGGTTGGCTGGGGCGGCTGCATTATCATCGACGCGATCGCGCGCGCCCACCCGGGCGAGTATCCAATTCGCTGGGTGATGACGTCCAACTGGAAGGACTTCCATTTCGGCCCCTGGTCCCTGGTTCGTCGATCCCCGGCATCTGCGCTGGGCGTTGCGGCGTTTTGCCGATCTCTACGGCATAATCCTGACACCGGCCGATGATCGCCGTGCGTTTGGTCGAGGGGCTGCGTTGCGCGACATTGTTCATGCGCTGGCCGATCCAGGCGGCCAGGTCGTCGCGCTGCATCCCGAAGCGGGAGGCACACAAGCGCTCATCAGGCCACCAAACGGCATGGGACGTTTCCTGACATTGCTCAACCGGCGCGGGGTGCCGCTCGTGCCAGTTGGCGCGTTTGAGGAGGGTAAGCGCTTCCACGTCACGTTCGGACCGGCACTGACACATGGCGCGCTCGACGGTCTGGGTGACGCGCAGTCTGCCGAACGGGCCATGCGGGTGATCGCAGCGTTGCTGCCCGCACGCAGCCGCGGAGTGTATGCCGATCCGGTTTTTCCGGTATCGTAGGATCTTCAGCACAGGGGGAAGGGTATGAGTTCAGCCACGAGTGCGGATGTCATCGTCCTCGGCCTTGGCGGTATGGGAAGCGCGACCGCCGCCCATCTGGCGCGACGCGGCGCCAGCGTCATCGGCTTCGATGCCTTCGAGCCGGGCCACGCGAACGGCTCTTCGCACGGCGAGACGCGTATCATCCGCAAGGCGTATTTCGAATCGCCGGACTACGTGCCGATGCTGGAACGCGCCTATCAACTCTGGCACGAGCTGGAAATCGAATCGGGCCAGGAATTGATGACACTCACCGGCGCGCTCAATATCGGCAGCGCCGAGAGCGGTTTTGTCACCGGTGCCACACGAAGCGCCCGGGAATTCGGACTGAACGTCGAGGAACTCGATGCCACCGCGGTCCGCTCGCGCTTTCCCGGCTTCCAGCTGCCGGAGAATCTCATGGCGCTCTTTGACCCCGAGGGCGGCTTCTTGCGGCCGGAGCGCTGTACCGCCGCTCATCTGGAATCGGCCCGCCGGCACGGCGCAACATTGCGATTCAGCACACCGGTGCTCGAATGGGGCTCGGACGGCGACGGCGTCTTCGTGCGCACCGCGACGGAACGAGTGACCGCTGCCAGGCTCGTCATCACGGCCGGTCCCTGGAGCAAGGACGTCATCAGCGGCTGGAACGCTCCGCTGCTTGTCCGGCGCATCGTCAACGTCCATTTCGATTCGACGGCAGCGCCAACCTTCGCACCTGAGCACTGCCCGGTTTTCCTTATGGAGGTGCCCGAGGGGCATTATTACGGCTTCCCGGCGCTGTCCGGGCAGGGGGTGAAGATCGGTCGGCACGAGATCGGCGACGTCTGCACGCCGGAGACGATCGACCGCGAGGTGCGTGATGACGAAGTCGCGATGCTCCAAAACGTGCTCGATACGTACATGCCGGGCGCTTCCGGGCCGGTCCTGCGCACGCTCACGTGCATGTACACGAACACGCCGGATCTGCATTTCATTCTCGACCGGCACCCGTCTCACGACAACGTGATCGTCGGCTGCGGCTTTTCCGGCCATGGATTCAAGTTCGCCAGCGTCATCGGCGAGATTCTGAGCCAGCTTGCCCTCGACGGCTCCTCGCAGATCAACGTCGATTTCTTGTCGGCAGGACGCTTCGCCGGGAAATAGCGAAGAACTTTTCGCCGAGACGCGAGGATGGGCCATCCGATCCGTGGCCTCTGCACCTCGGCGAACGAAGAAAAGACCCGCGAAATTCGCGGGTCTTTTTTCTTGACTCGAGTCGTGATTCGGGCCGGGATCAGCCGCCGATGCGGCGCGCGGTGTAGTAGCGCGATCCCCAGTACGAATCCCAGAGGTTGCTGATCGTCACACCGACACTCTCGTTCGCGGCGCTGATGAACTGGCCGTTCCCGATATAGATACCGGCGTGCGACAGGCCCCACTGATACGTATTCTGCTGAAAGACAAGATCACCTACCTGCAGGTCGTTCGCATCGACGTAGCTGCCCATCGTAACCTGGGAAGCCATATCGCGCGGGAATCCACCGCCGGTGACCTGATTGACGACGTAGTAAACAAAGCCCGAGCAGTCAAAACCGGCTGGGGTCGTGCCGGCCCAAACGTACGGGTAGCCGAGATACTTCATCGCCTCGGCAGCGATCTGTTCACCGATCGAACTGGTGGCCGGGGCCGAAGCCGTCTGGACAGCAGGCGTGCTGGTTGCCGCTTGTGTGTTGGCATTCGCTTGCGCCGGCTGCTGATCGGTCTCCGTGAGGTAATCAGCCATCATCCAGCCACTCATGCCGGAGTAGTCGACACCCCACCAGGTATTGCCGGAGCCATCCTGCTTCGGACCGTCGATCACATGAACGACGGCACCGTCCGGCGCGACCGTCTGAACGGCCGAGTCATAACCGACATCGGAGCGCAGGTTCAACCCATCTCCATTGGTGCCGGTAACCTGCGCGTTTCCACCAACCGAAATGCCGCTCGGTGCGGCCGTTTGCACGGTTGCGGTCGACTGCGCCGCCGGGGTCGCGCTGCCGCCGATGACCAGAAAGTCTCGTGACGAGTAGCCCGTTTGACCATCGTACGAAATGTTTTCCCAAACGTTTCCGGCGCCGTCCGTAACTTCAGCGCCGACCACTTGCGCGGTCGCACCGTCCGGAATAACCGTCAACGTGGTGGAATCGTATGAGGCTGCATCGCGGAGTCGCAGTCCATCGCCGTTGGTTCCGGTGACCGTGACCGACTGCCCCGATTGGGCAGCTTCCCGCGAAAGGTAATCGCTGACGATCCAGCCTTCCTGGGAATTGACGGCCACGTTGTACCACTGGGAACCGTCCGAGGCCGCTTGCGGCCCGGCGAGGACGGACAGTGTTGTGCCATCTGGGAGCGTACTTAGGATATTTCCTGAAACGGCATCGCGCATATTGACGCCGTCACCGTTCGTATGAGCCACGACCGCCTCATCGCCGACGATGAGGTTCGTGTCGGCCGCGACCGGTGCAACCGTGGCGGCCGACACCGTAGCGGCTAGCAGCAACCCAACAACAAGGCGCCGCCGTTCTCTTCGAACGCCCAATCGACCTTCCCTCCTAATACCATTGGCCGGCCATCTGGTAGCTACCTGCCGCCGGGAGCCCGAGTACCTGGCAACAGGAGCTGTATTACCGAAACTGGCGCGAAGTCGTTGTCGTCCCCACGTAGCGACAACACGTCCAGTTGGCCAACCATCGGTTCGTTGTTCCGCCGTCATGACCCTGCCGCGCGACCCCTGTGATCGGCGCGAATTGCTGCGGTCCGCACTTGCGGAAACATCGAATCGAACGCGGTAAATGGTTCTAATTCAACCGGCAGGGCACTGCATTGTCCCCAGCGAAGCCCTCGTCAGCCAGTTGATCAATCGCAGGCTAGCATACGCACAAGCAACCTGTCAACTCTGACCACTCAGGTTTGAGCGAACGAACGCTAGTCTTGCGCGTATCTTACTCAATCTCTGAGCGTCGAATTGGAATTCCGCGTGACGAAAGGTACTGTTTTGCTGCGCCGATCGTATGTGTGCCGTAGTGAAAAATCGAGGCCGCAAGTACCGCCTGCGCGTTCGCGACCGCGATCCCCTCATAGAGGTGTTCCAACGTCCCGACGCCGCCGGAGGCGATGACCGGCACATCGACTGCCTCGACGACGGCCGCCGTCAGCTGCAGATCATAGCCATCCTGGGTGCCGTCGGCGTCCATGCTGGTGAGCAGAATCTCGCCGGCACCAAGTTCAACGCCACGCCGCGCCCAATCGAGCACATCGAGGCCGGTCGGTGTCCGGCCGCCATGGGTATAGACCTCCCAGGCACCGTTGCCGACGCGTCGGGCATCGATCGCCAGCACGATACACTGGTTACCGAAACGCGCCGAAGCTTCGGCGATCAGCGCGGGATCGGCAACGGCCGCGCTATTCACGCTCACCTTATCCGCCCCAGCACGCAAGAGCGTGTAAACATCATCCGCACGACGAACCCCGCCGCCGACGGTGAGCGGAATAAAGACCTGTCGCGCCGTTTCGCGCACTACATCGACCATTGTGGCGCGCCCATCGGCTGTCGCGCTGATATCGAGAAAAATCAGTTCGTCAGCGCCTTCTGCGTCGTAGCGCGCCGCCAGTTCAACCGGATCTCCGGCGTCGCGCAGCCCCTGAAACCGCACGCCCTTGACGACGCGGCCATCGGTGACGTCGAGGCAGGGGATCACACGTCTCGTGAGCATGTGTCAATACTTCTCTCGTGAATCGGTCGATACGTGATCGCCGGTCCGTTGTTCGGCCTGGCGTCGTGCGTCCATCACCGTGTCGTATTCATGCTGCGCCTGTTCGAGTTTCAGCCGGGCACGCTGCTCATGCAGTTGCCACATCTCGCGCCGCACCCGCTGATCGACACGCGTCAGCTCCTCTAGCTGAATTTCGGTCATCGAGAGGCGATAGGCGAGTTCGCGGTCGATTTCATCAAGCTGCTCGGTACGGGCCGTAATCCGCTCGAATCGTTGCGTCGTGGCGGCGTCAAGGTTCGCCACCAGCGATTCGCCCTGCTTGCGCAGCTCTTCCAGACGCTCCGCGGCCTGATCGTCGCGCTCTTTCGCCTGCGCGCGGTAGCGTTCGATCTCACCGTCGAGACGCTCCTGGGCGTCACGGAGGACATCGAAATGCGGCCAGATCGTGGTAATCGTCTGCTCAACGTCATCGATGCGGGCACCGAAGGCGTCGGAGCTCTCGATCGCCTCGGTCACCTGCACCGCGATATTCTCGATCTGCTGGGTTACTTCCGCCACGCGGCGACGGGCATCCTGATCAACGATCTTGGTCGCGTCGTCAACGCGGAGCAGGTCACGCTGCAACCGCTCGACCTCGACGCGCAGATTCTCGATCGAATCACGAAGCGCCTGCGATACGACAATCTGTCGTTCGCTGTGCGCGCCGAGATGATCGATCAGCCCGCGCAGATCATCGAAGCGCTTGGTGTCCTGACTGACATCGTCCCGCTGCCGGCGGACCGTTTCGATCAGCTCGGCCACGTGTGCCTGCAGCGAGCGAATCGGCCGCGTCGAATCGTCGATCCGTGTCTCGAGGTCGCTTAGCTGCTGCCGAACGCGTGCTTCTTCGAGCTGCCGTGCCTGAGCGGATTGCGAAACTTCGTGCCGGTGTTGTTCCAACGTGAGGCGATACTGGGCGATCGTCGCATCGCTCGTCTTGAACTGATCTTCGAGCCGCGTTTGGCGACTGGCAAACTCACGAGCGATCCCGCGCAGTTCGTCGATCTGCGCTTGCAGCGTTTGCACCTTTGCTTCGTCGCGCTTACGCCGTTCGTCGTCGCGCGCGACGTCGCGCAAATCATTCCGGACTGTCATCGTTCACCCCTACGCCCCGCACTTCGGAGATCGCATCCACCTGCCAATCATCGCTGGCTTCCACCGTCACCGTACCCTCGTACAGCGCCTTGCCCACAATCGCGGCCTCGACACCCGGAATAGCGGCCAGCTGTCGCAAATCGCTGAGCGACGCAACACCGCCGGAAGCAATCACACTGACCCCAAGCTGCGCGACGGCCGCGATCGCTTCGAAATTCGGCGAGGTCAGCGTTCCATCACGGTCAATATCGGTATAAATCAATCGCGTGACACCAGATGCGCGGGCGCGTTCGATGAGCGCCCGCGCTTCAATTCGCCCGACACGCGACCACCCGTGCGTCGCGACGAGGCCGTCGCGCGCATCGACGCCGAGCACGACCGCTTCCGGTCCAAACGCTCGCACTGCCTGACGCAAGATCAGGTCGTTCTCGACCGCAACCGTCCCGATCACCACGCGTCGTGCTCCGGCCAGGAACGCGGCCCGGAAATCGTCGAGGCTGCGCAGGCCGCCACCCAGTTCGACGTTCACGCCGATCTCGGCGATCTGCCGCACAAGATCGAGCTGCGCCGGTGCGCCGTCGCGCGCCCCATCGAGATCGACGACATGAATCCAGGGCGCACCGAGTTCGCCCCAGTGCCGGGCGACACGGACCGGATCGTTGCCGTAGCTCGTCTCGCGGGCGAAATCGCCCCGGACCAGCCGAACACAACGTCCCTCGCGCAGGTCGATCGCTGGAATGATCAACATCGGCTCAGGCTACCCGTTGGCGTTGCGTTGCCACAACTCGCGCGAAGTTAGCCAGCAGCCGCAAGCCGTAGGCCCCGCTCTTTTCGGGGTGAAATTGCGTCGCGAAGAGGTTGTCCCGCACGAAGACGCTGGCGAAATTCACACCGTATTCGGTCGTCGCGCCGGTATACGAATCGTCGTCGGGATCGACGTAGTAGGAGTGGACGAAATAGAACTCCGCACCATCGGGAATACCCTCGAAGAGGGCGCTCGGCCGCTGTTGCCAGACCTGGTTCCAACCCATATGCGGGACCGGCTGGCCGTCCGGCAGGCGTCGGACACTGCCGGGGACGACACCGAGGCACTGATGCTCGCCACCCTCCAGGCTGACACCCATCAGCGCCTGCATCCCCATGCAGATGCCGAGAAATGGCGTCCCATCCTCGATGACCCGTCGAATCACCGGGCTAAGACCGAGCGCGTTGACATGTTTCATAGTGTCGGATGCGGCGCCGACGCCAGGAAAGACGACTCCCTCGGCGGCAGCGATGACATCATGATCGGTCGTGACATGCGTCGGAACGCCGATACGCTGCAGCGCATTCACCACGCTCGCAAGATTGCCGGCTCCGTAATCAATCACGGCGATCACGATTCGTGCTCCTTTTCCAAGTCAGATTCATCCAGGACGTGAATAACCGTCTCAACGCTCCGCGCCAACGCGTCCGGATTGTAGCCGCCCTCGAGAACCGTCACCAATCGTCCCTGGCAGAACGCCTCAGCATAGCGGCGCATTCGACGCGCGATCTCGCCGTACCCTTCGGTCGTCACCGCCATCGAGGCGAGCGGATCGCTCTGATGCGCATCGAAACCGGCCGACACGATAATCAATTCAGGCTGAAAGGCCGCCAGGCGCGGCTCGACGATCTCATCGAGCGCCGCCAGATAAACCGCGTCGCCCGATCCGGCACGCAGCGGCAGATTGAGCGTGTAGCCATACCCATGGCGCACACCCTCCTCGTCCATCCTCCCGCTGCCCGGATAAAGCGGTGATTGGTGGAGCGAGATGTAAAATACCTGATCCGAATCAAGAAAGATCGCCTGCGTGCCGTTGCCGTGGTGCACATCCCAGTCGAGGATAGCGACACGCATCAGGCCGCGCCGGTCGATGGCATGCCGCGCCGCGATCGCGACGTTGTTGAAGAGACAAAAACCCATTCCGTGAGCACGCATCGCATGATGACCGGGCGGCCGTGGCAGCACGAAATTATGGAGGTCATCGCCGCCCAGCACGCGATCGACCGCCTCGATCGAGGCTCCCGCCGCCAGGCGCGCGATTTCGTACGACCGCGGTGAAATACACGTATCGGAATCAAGATAGCCGCCACCTGCGTCCGCGACCTCGTGCACCAGTTCGATGTAACGGATGTCGTGGGCCAGGCAGAGATCTTCGACGGTGGCGGCGTGCGGCTCGATGATCGCACGATCGTCGAGCATGCCGGCCCCACGTAGCCGTTCCATAATGGCGAGCAGTCGCCGACCGTTCTCCGGATGTTCACCGGTATCGTGCTCGCGAAATCGATCTGAACAGAGCAACGTCGTCGTGGAATTCATAGCGAAAGTATAGGTTGACGAACAAATCGCTCGCAACGAAGAAACCAGCGCCCGGTATCCTCGCTCAATCGCGAGGTACCGGCTGTGGCTGCCGCACGCCATCGAGAAGCGCCGGATGCAGGTGAGGGTTGCTTGCAATAAGCGCGGGCGCATCGAAGTGATGGGGCGACCCCTCGCCGTCCGTCACGATACCGCCCGCCTCGCGAACGAGCAGCGCACCGGCGGCACAATCCCACGGCTTGAGGCCCAGCTCCCAGTAGCCGTCGAAACGGCCGGCAGCCACGAAGCAGAGATTGAGCGCCGCCGACCCGTCGCGTCGCACGGCCTGGCTGCGCATCAGAAAATGCTCCCAACGCGCCAGGTTGGCCCGTGCCGTCGCGCGATCGTAGTTGAAGCCGGTCACCAGCAGCGAACGGATCAGCGAATCGGTCGACGAGACCGCGAGCCGCCGCCCGTTGAGAAAGGCACCGAAGCCACGCTCGGCGACGAAGAGTTCATCGAGCGTCGGCGCGTAGACCACGCCGAGGATCATCTCGCCATCCCGCTCCAACCCGATCGAGACGCAGAAGAAGGGGTAGCCATGCGCGAAGTTCGTGGTGCCGTCGAGCGGATCGATGATCCAGCGATACGGGGAGCCGGTTTGCGGCGACCGAGTTTGGCCGCTCTCCTCGCTCAGGATGTTATGGTCGGGAAAATGCTGCTGAATTCGTTCGACGATCAGCGTTTCGCTTCGCACGTCGATCTCGGTGACGAGATCGACCTCGCCCTTATAGCGCACTTCTTTGGCGCGACCATAATGCTCGCCGAGGATTCGTCCGGCTTCACGCGCGACTTCGATCGCGACGCTACGCGGCGTGACAGTCAATCGTTCCTCCCTTGATCGGTCTGAATCACGACTTGATCGCGGTTTTGGTGGTCAACGGCAAGCGCGGATGAATATCGAGGTCCAACGCGGCGCGATCACCGCGCCGGGTGTTGAAATGCGCTGCCCCGGCGATCATCGCCGCGTTGTCGGTGCAGAGGATGACCGGTGGGTAACGAAGCGGCACGCTGACCGCGGCCTGCAAACGCTTGCGCAGCAGCGCATTCGGCGCGACGCCGCCGGCCAGGAGGACGGTCGCGGCTCGGTAGTCGCGCGCCGCGCGGGCGGTCTTGTTGACCAACACCTCGACGATCGCATCCTGATAGTCGGCCGCGATATCGGCGATTGGAACATTCGGACCGTACTGCACCGGCTCGTGTGTTTGAAACGGATCGCTCTCACTCGCGCGTGTCCGACCGCCGCGTGGCCGCCGGTACTGCTCCGCCTCGCGCAGGAGCGCGGTTTTCAATCCGCTGAAGCTAAAGTCGTAGCTTTCACCGAGCCAGGCACGCGGTAAGGGATGTTGCCCGGTGCGGCCGTTGGCCGCCGCTTTCTGAATCGCCGGACCGCCCGGGAAACCAAGACCGAGAATGCGCGCACCTTTATCGAACGCCTCACCGGCCGCGTCATCGATGGTCTGTCCGAGAAGTTCATAGGTGCCGTGCTCGCGCATAAGGAGCAGTTCGGTATGACCACCCGATACGATCAGGCAGACGACGGGAAACTCCGGCGGTGACCACTCCGGGTCATCGGCCGGTCGCAACCAGTTCGCGTAGATATGTCCTTCGAGATGATTGACCGGGATGAGCGGCAGATCACGACTCCAGGACAGGGCCTTGGCGACGTTCACCCCAACCAGCAGGCTGCCGGCCAGCCCCGGACCTTCCGTCACCGCGATCGCGCCGATCTTGTCGAGCGTCGTCTGCGCTTCTTCGAGCGCCAATTCAATCGTCGGGAGGATCGCGACGATATGTCGACGCGACGCCAACTCCGGCACGATGCCGCCGTAGCGTTCGTGGAGGTCGATCTGCGACTGGATGATATTGGAATGGACACGCAGCTCGTCGTCGACGACCGCTGCCGATGTTTCATCGCAGGAGGTTTCGATCCCGAGAATCTTCATGAATCACGCATCTCGATCTCAATCCCCGATTCGCGAAAGCGGGTGAACAGCTCCTCGCGGAGCTGCTCGATGCGCTCGCGATAGTCGGGATCGCGCAGCGAGGCAGACCACATGATATCTGCATCCTCCCCGTTATCGGAATAGTAGTGGCGTCGTACGCCCTGTCGGGTGAAACCGTACTTCACGTAGAGCGCCTGCGCCGTTCGGTTCGAGACGCGCACCTCAAGCGTTACCCATTGACCATTGCGACGAATCGCCGCCGCGAAAAGGGTCGCCAGCAGCAACTCACCGAGACCCTGTCCGCGAAATTCCGGCGCCACGCCGATGGTCGTTACGTGGCTCTCGTCGAACAGAATCCACATCCCCGCGAACCCGATAATCGGATCGGTGACGCGTCGTTCAGGGCGACGGAGAAGCGGCAACAGCAGGAGCCGTCCTCGCGATTCAGCCATCGGCGCCGGCTCAACCGGACTCTCCTGTCGCTGGCGTAGCACGATATAGTGATTGCCTTCCGGATTGCGAAGCTCGCGGCGATAGGCGGATTCCGGCCAGGGATTCGGAAAGCAGCGTCGTTCGACGCGCGAAACCTCGGGGATGTCTTCCAGGCGCATCGGCTCGATGTAGTAGCTACGTTCCGCTTCGAGCTGTTCGTCGTTCACGTCAATCAGTGCTCCGAACCGCTGTTTTCGTGCCCGTTTCGTTGCCGTTCGACCGCGCCGCACCATGGACGTAGATCGGCTCCAGCGCTTCGAGCGGATCGGTATCATCCGCCTGCCAGCGTCGATAACCGATCTCGGCCAAATACGATGGACGCCGCAGGCGCAACGCCGGTGATGGCAGGACTGCCAGCGACTCATCCGCCAACTTCGCGGCCAGATCGGCCGGCATATCGCCCACGACGATTGTCCGCTCAGTCAGTTGCCCGGCGATCGCGTCGAACGGCTCGTTCTGCAGTTCCGTCGCCCGAACCCAGCGGCCGTTCCGGTGCCGGTAATCGGCATAAACCGCACGACCGCGACCAGCGCGTACGAAGGCGCGAATCGGCGAGCGGCTCGCCGCGTGCGGATAGGCCGCGATATCGAGCGTGCCGACGCCGCAGACCGGGATCTTCAGCCCATAACAGAGCCCTTTGGCGATGCTCAGACCGACCCGCAGGCCGTTGAAACTCCCCGGGCCGATGGCGACCGCTATGGCACCGAGATCGCGAAGTTCAACGCGCGCGAGCCCCAGCAGATGCCTGATCTCGACACTCAAAGTCGATGTTTGGTTGCGACCGGCATCCCAGATCAATTCGCAGAAGTCGTCGCCGTCGTACAGCGCCACCCCGCTCCGCTCGGTCGAGCTATCAATTGCGAGAAGGGTTCGACCTTGGTTGAGCACCAAAGACCTCCGCTCGAAGACCATCGACGACTTCGGAGTAGTGATTACCGGTCGGCCTGAAGACGAGGCGTCGCTTGGCGTCCGAAAGATGATGAAGTTCGATCAACAGATAGGCATCAAGCGTCGCCGGAGGCAAGCGCTGCGGCCATTCGATCGCGACTACCGCGGATTCATCGTCCAGATACTCTTCATAGCCGAACGTGTCAAGGTCCGCGACGCCTTCGAGCCGGTAGAAATCCAGATGATAGAGGGCGACATCCTGCCCCGCCATCGTCCGCCCGGCATGTTCGGCCGCGAGCGCGAACGTCGGGCTCTGAACGTAGTCGCTGACGTTCAGGCCACGCGCGATCCCCTGTACCAGCGTCGTCTTCCCGGCTCCAACCTGGCCAACCAGCAAGATAATGTCACCCGGCTGCAACAGGCGGCCGAGGCGAAATCCGAGTTGCCGCGTCTGGTCAGGGCTATGCGAGATGATATCAATCGCCGGCCGCCTCGGCGGCATTGTCGAGTTCCTTTCGAGCCGTATCTGAATGCCGGGCAGGATCGCGGTCTGGACAGTCAACCCGAGCCGAAAACCGCTCTTGATAATAGCCCACACCGCAAGCCGATTGCGAGAAGCGGATTCAGTCGAGTGGCGGACGCTGATCTGCCCAGGGACGGATCGATTCGAACGCCGCCGAGGCCCGAAGTACGGTTGCATCATCACCGAAGCGGCCGACGATTTGCAGACCGACCGGGAGTCCATCGATCGCAAAGCCACAGGGCACCGTCGCGGCCGGCTGGCCGGTCAGGTTAAAAACATAGGTGAACGGCGTCCAGCCGAGGTATGACGTCTCCCGGCCGTTCACCGTGCCCGGCTGGTCGCTGCCGACCGCGAACGCCGTCACCGGAACGGTTGGCGTCAGCAGCAGGTCATACGGTTGGAAGAAGCGCAGCACATGCTCCACAAATTGAGCCTTGCGATTGTGCGCGTTCGTCAACTCAACACCGCTCGCCGCGAATCCTTCTTCGACCACTCGCGCTCGTCCGGGATCGATCAAATCACGCACGTCGTCGTAGTTCTCGGCGTGGCCCGCTGCCATGCCGGTCGACCAGATGACCGATAGCGCCTGCCAGGGGTCGTCCAGCTTCGGATTGACCTCGACGACGTCGGCGCCTAAATCACGGAACGCAGCGACGGCATCAGCAACGATCCGCGCAACCCCCGGTTCGACGGCGGCGAAGCCGAGGTCCGGACTCCAGGCAACCCGCATTCCGCGCAGATCTCCGTCACAGGCGGCCAGAAAATCGACCGGCCGGCTGTTGAGAGAATTGCGATCGCGCCAGTCGGGACCGGCCAGTACATTCAGCATCAGCGCGCCGTCACGCACGGTGCGGGTCAACGGGCCGACATGAGCCAGCGCTTCCACGGCGCTTGTCGGGTAATAGGGGATCAAGCCAAAGGTCGGCTTGAGGCCGAAGAGCCCGGT
>CALAGB010000058.1 GCA_937891245.1 uncultured Thermomicrobiales bacterium
GTCGGACGATATCGTCATTGCCGATCATGCTGTCTCCGCTTCAGCCGGCAGGAAGCGTACGACGATGATGGCGAGCGCCCAGACGACGGAGAGCTGGACACCGAGGTTGAGAACGTGCAGATCTTCGACGACGTTATGCACGATCAGCGCGACGGTCACCCCAACCGCGCCGATGCCGATGGCACGAGCAAACGGATCGAGCGTTTTACGGGTGGCCCGGAGCGACACCACAAGTCCGGTCACGATGAGCCAGAGGTAGGTCGCGAGACCGATGATGCCGGTTTCCGCCGCCGCATTGATGTAGTAGTTGTGCGCGTGTCCCTCGGAAACGGTGAAGCTCGGATTGACCGCGAAATCGGGGAAGCGCACGTTGAAATTGCCGATGCCGACTCCGGTAAATGGATGAGCTTCGAACATCGCGGCACCGGTCTGCCAGTGCGCCATCCGTTCGACAGTCGCGAAATTATCGTCGGTTAATAAGACGTTGTTCGAATTGAAGATGCGAACCTGGCTCTCGAGTTGATCGAAGCGACTGCGAAGCGCGGTCGGCGCATAGCTCCCGCCGCCCGCCGCGAGCCCAAGGGTCACCAACACGACGCCACAGCCAACGACCAGCGCGGCGCGCTTGTCGCTGAGCATGAGCATGGCGATCGCGGCGGCCGTGATACCAAGCCAGGCGCCACGCGAGAAGCTGGCCACGATGGCGAGCAGGCTGATGAACGAGGTCCCCGCGAACCAGAGAAAGAGCGCGCAATGGATCAGGAGCGCGCGTCGCAGCTCGGTCGAGGCTGCCATGCCGCGCACGCGTTCGACCCGGTATCGACGGCCGAGGTCGACGCATTTGACGAGGCTCCAAACCGCCAACGCCGCCAGCAACGGGCCGGTCAGCTCGAAGTAGGCCGCGAACGTGTTCGGTTTGCCGAAGGTCCCGTAGGCGCGGGAAATGCTCGATGTGATGGCAAAACTCGCCGGCCCTTGATCGCGTACCGTCTGAAAGACGCCAAGCAGCCCTTCAAAGAAGACGCCGAAACCCATGGCGACAGCGGTTGCGATGATCGCTGTGCGTTGCCGAATACCGTAGAGCGCGAGGACGAGCGCGATGAGCGTTACCGTCCAGCGATAGATTTCCGCCAGGCCGGCGTTGAGATCAACCGCGCCACGCAGTGAGATGAGCATCGTGCCGATGAAGGCGAAATAGGGCACGAGCAAGACAGATCCGCGCAGCGATTCTCGTCGTGAAACGATCTGGATGGCAAACGCCGCGACTGCCGCGGCCAGCGCGAGCTTCGTCGCCGTCAGGGAGATACCACCAACGGAGAGGGCGTGGTACTCCTGCACCGGAATCGAAAGGACCAGCGCCAGCGGGCCGGTCCAGGGCACGAGCACCACGATGGTGGCAAGGACGATGCCGGGCAGGAGCACGAGGTTGAACGGCTCCGGCGCACCAATGACAATGAGCGCCGCGACGAGTGCCAGCAGCAGTCCGCCCGCGCCGATGAACAGGCGCGCCGGTGGCAGGCTAAGCGTCGAGGATCGCACTCGGCTCACGGGCTACGTAGCGCGAGAAATAGGCGATGGTCTCACGCATACCGGTTTCGATGTCGACCGTCGGCGACCAGCCAAGCAGCCGCTTGGCCTTGGTGATATCTGGGCAACGCTTGTACGGATCGTCCGGCCGTTCCGGTAGATGCTCGACGCCGGCCGTTGACCCACAGAGCTTGGCAATGAGCGCCGCGAGATCCGACACGGTGCGCTCATCCGGGTTACCGAGATTGATCACCTCGCCCTTCGTGTTCGGCTTGTTCATCGCGGCGCGCAGGCCCTCCACGAGATCGGAGACATAGCAGAGGGAGCGTGTCTGACTGCCGTCGCCGAAGACCGGTAGCGCCTCATGACGCAGCGCGCGCATGATGAATTCAGGCACGACACGGCCGTCCTTCGGGTCGTTGCGCGGGCCGTAGGTGTTGAAGATCCGCACGATACGGGCATTGGTATCGAACTGACGGACGAATTCCATCGTCATCGACTCACCGAAGCGCTTGCTCTCGTCGTAGCAACTCCGTGGGCCGATCGGGTTCACGTTACCGCGATACGACT
>CALAGB010000059.1 GCA_937891245.1 uncultured Thermomicrobiales bacterium
CCTCGTGCGCTCTCTTGTGTCCGGTGCGCGTTCCAAATCGTCCGGCTCTGCGTCAATCTCTTCGACCGCCAGAACATTTGCGAAGCGCTTCATCTCCCCCAACAGCTCGTGATCCACCCAGTCGACCGTGACTCGAAGTTCGGTGACGCCGCTGAGCAGATCAGCCAGCGGTCCACTCCGCACAACTCGCCCCCGGTCGATAATCGCCACTCGATCGCACACCATCTCAACTTCGCTGAGCAGGTGTGAGTTGAGGAAAACCGTCATGCCGTCGTCACGCAGTGACCGGATGATGTCACGGACCTCGCGGCGTCCAACCGGGTCGAGCGCCGACGTTGGCTCGTCGAGCAGCACGAGATCCGGGTGATGGAAGATCGCTTGCGCCAACCCAATCCGCTGGGTCATCCCTTTGGAATAGGTGCGGATGCGCGCGTGGTCCCGACCCACCAGTCCAACTCGTCGGATCACTTCGGGGATGCGGGTTCGGCGTTCGTCAGTTGAGAGTCCGGCCAGCCGGCCATGAAAATCGAGCAATTGCGTGCCAGTGAGCCAGTCATGGAAGCGGAAGTTTTCCGGCAGATATCCGACTCGCCGCCGCGCGGCGAGGTCTCCTGAGGGTAACCCAAAGATGCGCGCCTCACCGCCGGTTGGCCGCACCAGACCCATCAGGATTTTCACCGTCGTGGTCTTCCCGGCGCCGTTGGGTCCGAGGAAGCCGAAGACTTCACCTGGTTCGACGGCCAGCGTCAGGTCGTGGAGCACCGTCGTCCGGCCGTAAACCTTGCGCAAGCCTGATGTCTCGATCGCCGGTACGGTGGCGGTGGCGGCGGTGTCCGCCGCTCGTGGTTCAGTGGAAAGATTCAGCGACACGCTGCAGCTCCCGCGCCTTCATGGCCCCTGCGATGCCGAAGATCCGCCCGTCCTCCTGCCAGATCGCCGCACTGCCCAGGCCGGTGTTGTCGTTCAGGAGCAGGCCAGGGCTGTCGTCGATCGTCGTCTGTTCCCAATTGACCTGATCGATTGGAATTGGTACGGGTAACGTCGTCTTCCAGTCATCGATGCCCTCCAACTGGCGGGTCGTATCCGCTGACAGACCGGGAAGCTCTAACAGAAAGTTGCGCATCTCATCCAGCGTGACGCCGCCCTCAGTGTCCGCCGTAATTTCGCCCGCTTCTCCAATGACGAGGCCGGAACCCAATGGTGATGCCGTTGCTGAGCTCGTGCTTCCATACGTGAGTAGCACCGCCGCTGGAGTGTTCACGACAAGCGACGTCCCATCGAACCGGTCCGACAGCGTCACGTCGGTTTGCCCGATTGACTGGAAATAGGCGCGTGCCTGGTCCAGGTTGAACGTGAAGCGCACCTGATGCGCCGCGATAACTCGCAGCTCCGTCGGCGTGCTGTTGATCCCGTCTGGAAGCGTCGCTGCGTCCGGCTCCAAGACCGGGAAGCCGACGAGCCGGCTCGCGTCGTTGATGCTCGATACGGCCTGAGGTGACGGCGCCGTGTCGAGGCCACTGATCGTTCCCAGGTGTTGTAGATCGGACATCGTTGTCTCGATATTTGCGATCTGGCCGGTGCTCAGTTGCACGGCGGCAAAGCGCTCACCGCGAAACTGAGCGAGGAAGTCTGCGGTCGCGCCGCGTCCCGGAGGTGTCGCCGCGAAAAGCATCAGAATCAACGCCGCTGCGAGGCCGCCCATCGCGACCCTCCATCGTGGTGACGGGAAAGCGCGTATCATCGACGAGTTCTCCTATTCACACGGTCCTGCCGGACGGCCGGGATCTCGAACATTTGCTCCAGCCACTGCAGCAATGGGCCGAAGTCAGCATACGTAGCAGCATTATACATAGCAGTTCTATTTATACAAGTGACGGCGGCATCGCCAATCTTCGACGTTCACAGACGCTCCGTCGTCTGTTATCTTGCGCGTATCGGTTTGGCAACTAAGAGGGAGTCGAATATGGTGACGAACGAAGAGCTGGCCGAATGGATTGAGGAGCAACACAGACGCTTTGCCGCGGTCGCGAACGAAATCTGGGAGAAGCCACAACTCGGTTTAGGCGAAACCGAAGCGTGCAAAATCCACACCGCCGAGTTGACCAAAGAGGGCTTCCGCATCACCTCGAATATCGGCGGGATGCCGACCGCCATGATGGCCGAGTGGGGGAGCGGCTCACCGATCATCGGCTTCCTCGGTGAGTACGATGCGCTCCCCGGCCTCTCCCAGGAG
>CALAGB010000060.1 GCA_937891245.1 uncultured Thermomicrobiales bacterium
GTTGATCGCCAATCCGAACGACGCCGTCAGCTTGCAACGGGTGTTGCAGAACACGCCACTGGGCAAAGGCATCGGCGCCAAGACGGTACAGCAATTGGAGCAATGGGCGCGGCAGACCGGTCGGCCGATTTATGACGGCCTGCAGGCGCTCCACGGCAGCCTCGATATTGCGCCGCCGGATGTCGGCAGTCGCGCGGTCAATCTGCTTGCGCACGTCTATGAGGTGCTGAGCAAGCTTGTCTCCGCCGAAACAACTCTGGCACTCTCCGAACTCTTCGATCTCGCGATGGAAACGTCGGGCTACGCCGCGCAGTTCGTCGACACCGGCGACCCCGAGACCCTGGATCGTTGGGAGAACGTCTTGCAGCTGCGAGCGGTGCTCTCGAGCTACGACGACCTGGAAGAATCAACCGCCCTGCAGACCTTCCTCGAAGAGTCGGCACTGGTCGCCGACGCCGATACGATCGCCGACAGCGACGACCAGGTGACGCTCATTACGCTGCACGCCGCCAAGGGACTCGAGTTCCCGATCGTCTTCCTCGTCGGAGCGGAGGAAGGAATCTTGCCTCATTCACGGTCAATGGAGAGCGAGACGCAGCTCGAAGAGGAGCGACGGCTCTTCTACGTCGGCGTCACGCGCGCAAAAGATCGCGTCTACATCACGCACGCGTTTCGGCGTGCCATGTACGGCTTCGGCGACGTGACGGTGCGCTCGCGCTTCGTCGAGGCGATCCCGCCAGAGCTGATCGAGGAGAGCCGCGGGCGTTCGCTGACGCCGCCATCGTCGGCCCGTCCGCGCAGCATCGGAAGCGGTCTCGGGCCGCGCGTCGAGGAGAAGGTGGCGACCGCGACGGCGCTCACGCCGCTCGTGGCCGGAGACCGCGTTTTCCACGAGCGCTTCGGCGACGGCGTGGTTGTGAAGGTACGCGACGTGAATGACGATCAAGAAGTGACGATCAAGTTCAAGCGCCACGGCCAGAAGCTCTTGATGGCGAGCCTCGCGAACCTGCAAGTCGGCTGACGACGCGCCAACCGCGCAACTCTCCGAAACTGGTGAGATCCATCAATCGAATCGTCGAGCGGGAATCGGAAGGAGCCGAGTTAAATGGATAGTCATCGCTGGGTTTATCTCTTTCGTGACGGCAATGCGCAGATGCGCGGATTGCTCGGTGGCAAGGGCGCCAATCTGGCTGAGATGACGAACGCCGGACTCCCGGTACCGCCCGGCTTCACGATCTCCACCGAGGCCTGCAACGCCTTCCTCACCAACCACGAGCAGTTCCCCGAAGGCATGTGGGAACAGGTCGAAGCGAGCCTGAAGGACGTCGAGGCGAGCATGGGCCGCAAGTTCGGAGACGCTAAGAACCCACTTCTTTTTTCCGTCCGCTCCGGCGCCCGCTTCTCGATGCCGGGCATGATGGACACGATTCTCAACCTCGGCTTGAACGACCAGACCGTGCAGGGGTTGGCGGCTCAGGCCGATCCGCGCTTCGCCTACGACTGCTATCGCCGGCTTTTGCAGATGTTCGCCAAGGTTGTGCTCGACGTCGATTCCGATCTCTTCGAAGACGTTCTCGACGCGCACAAGCGCAAGCTGCGCGTGCAGCAAGATTTCGAGATTCCAGCCGAGGCGCTCAAGGAGATGGTCGGGGAGTTCAAGGCGATCATCAAACGCGAAAGCGGCCAGGCGTTCCCGGATGATCCGTGGGAGCAGTTGCGCTTCGCCATTCGCGCCGTCTTCAGTTCCTGGAACAATCGCCGCGCCATCGCCTACCGCAATGCCAACAACATCCCGCACGACCTCGGCACCGCCGTCAACGTGCAGACGATGGTCTACGGCAATATGGGTCCCGATTGCGCCACCGGCGTCGCCTTCACGCGCAACCCGAGCACCGGCGAGAAGAAGCTCTACGGCGAATTCCTGACCAACGCCCAGGGAGAGGACGTCGTTGCCGGTGTGCGCACGCCGCAGCAGATCATGACAATGGGCGACGATCCCCAGCTGAAATCCGCCTACGATCAGCTGGTCCAGATTGCCGAAACGCTGGAGCAGCATTATCGCGATATGCAGGACCTCGAATTCACTGTCCAGAACGGCAAGCTCTACATGCTGCAATGCCGCAGCGGCAAACGGACCGGACAGGCCGCCGTGACGGTTGCTGTCGACATGGCCGGTGAAGGGCTGATCACCCAGGAAGAGGCAGTTCAGCGCGTCGAGCCGGATCATCTCGACCAGTTGCTCCACCCGACGATTGACGAGAAGCAGGAACGACAGGTGCTCGCCAAAGGGCTTCCAGCCAGCCCGGGTGCCGCCAGCGGCAAGGTTGTCTTCGACGCCGACGAAGCGAAGGCGCGCGGGGACGACGGCGAAGCGGTCATCCTCGTGCGCATCGA
The DNA here is from genome assembly GCA_937891245.1 of uncultured Thermomicrobiales bacterium. Taxonomy (GTDB): domain Bacteria; phylum Chloroflexota; class Chloroflexia; order Thermomicrobiales; family Thermomicrobiaceae; genus CALAGB01. The sequence continues at coordinate 2,395 of CALAGB010000060.1, forward strand.
AACCTCGCCCGAAGATTTCCACGGCATGCTCGTCGCGCGCGCCGTTCTGACGGCCCGTGGCGGCATGACGTCGCACGCGGCGGTGGTTGCGCGCGGCATGGGCAAGCCGGCCGTCGTCGGCTGCTCGGCGCTGAACATCAACTACGCCAATGGTGAGATTCAGGTAAACGGCAGCGTCGTCAAGAAGGGTGATTTCATCACCATCGACGGCTCGACCGGCGATGTGATGCTCGGAGAGATCCCAACCATTCCGCCGCAGGTGGGCGGCAACGTCTCGACGCTGCTTGGCTGGGCGGACAGCTTCCGACGGCTCGGCGTGCGTGCCAACGCCGATACGCCGGGCGACGCCGCCAAAGCGCGCGAGCTCGGCTCCGAGGGAATCGGACTCTGCCGCACTGAGCACATGTTCTTCCAGGGCGATCGTATTCTCGCTATGCGCGAGATGATCATCGCCTCGACCGACGAGGAACGGCAGGCGGCGCTCGCCAAGCTCGAACCGATGCAGCGCGAGGATTTCGTCGGCATCTTCAAAGCGATGGACGGCTTCCCGGTCACGATTCGTACGCTCGACCCGCCGCTTCACGAATTCCTGCCGCACACCGACGAGGAAATCGAAGACCTGGCGCGCGAGATCGACGTCGACCCGAATGTCATCAAGGCGAAGGTTGCCGCGCTGCACGAGGCGAATCCGATGCTCGGCCATCGCGGCTGTCGCCTCGGCATTACCGCACCGGAGATCACCCGGATGCAGGTGCGTGCCATTCTGGGCGCTGCCCTGGAATGCTCCGCCGAAGGAGTCGATGTCTTCCCGGAGATCATGATCCCGCTGGTGGGTGATGTGAACGAATTACGCCTGCAGCGTGAGGTCGTCGTCTCGACCGCGAACGATCTCTTCGCCGAAGCGGGACGCGAGATTCCCTACTCCGTCGGCACGATGATCGAACTGCCGCGCGCCTGCCTGACGGCTGATGAAATCGCACAGGAGGCCGAATTCTTCAGCTTCGGCACCAACGACCTGACGCAGACCGCCTTCGGCATGAGCCGAGACGATTCCGGCCGATTCCTGCCATTTTATGTCGAGAAAGGGATCCTACCGAGCGATCCATTCCAGTCGATCGACCGCAAAGGTGTCGGCGCGCTGATCGAGATCGCGACGATGCGCGGGCGCCAGACGAAGCCGGGTCTGAAACTCGGTATCTGCGGCGAGCATGGTGGCGACCCGAGCAGCGTCGAGTTCTGCCACACGGCCGGCCTGAACTACGTCAGTTGCTCCCCCTACCGCGTCCCGATCGCGCGCCTCGCCGCCGCCCACGCGGCCCTGGGCGAGCAGGAGCACGATCGGTAGGTGCGGAGCACCATTCACAGGGGTGTAGAGATAAGCCGAACGCTGCGACGGTTTTGACCACAACAGAACACGGCATGCTCCCGCGGTTCTCAACCGACGATTCGGTATGCTGTCCGAGTTGCACCGCTCGAGAGTATGGCGGCGCTCAAGTGAGCGGAGCCAGGCGACGATGCAGGCGTCCGAGGCATCGCGTGCGATGGCCGCGGCCATGTCGACCGCGTCCTCACTTCACCTGACCGTCGACCGCGCGATCGTTCTTCATGACTCGAATAGGCTCACGTTACGTCTGCTGCCGTGCGACGTGGTTGCCCGGGTGGCACCTGTGGCGCTACAAAATTCACAATTTGAAGTCGAGCTTGCTCAGCGGCTCGCCGAATCCGGGTGTCCGGTGGCTGCTCTTGAGAGTCGCGTGGTCCCACGTGTCTATGAGCGTGATGGCTTCGTGATCACGCTGTGGATCTACTCCGAACCTGCGACACTCCGGGCGGTCTCACCAGCCGACTACGCCGGTGCGCTCGAGCGGTAGCATGCGGGCATGCGCCAAGTCGATGCCCCGACGCCGCACTCCACTGTTCGAGTTGAGCAAGCCCAACAGCTCGTTGCGAGCCGCGACCTGCCCCCCCGAACTCGCCGACATGGACCGGGAGCTCCTGGGCGACGTGTTGCGACGCCTGAGACGTGTGATCGGCGACCGGGGCGTCGCTGGGCAGCTCCTGCATGGTGAGCCGCGCCCGAGCAACGTGCTCGCGGCGAAGAATGGGTTGCTGTTCATCGACCTCGAAACATGTTGTCGTGGACCTGTCGAATTCGATCTCGTCCATGCGCCCGATGAAGGCGCCAGGCACTATTCCCATATCAACCAATATTTGCTGCGCGAGTGCCGGCTCCTCGTGCTTGCTTTGGCCGCAACGTGGCGCTGGGATCGAAGCGACCAGCTCCCCAATGGGCGCCAACTGGGTACACAGTGGCTGAGTCAGCTTCGAGCAGCGGTCACGCAAGCGAAGCACCTCGTGGCTGCTGATCAAGGAAGCTGAGCAGCATTGACCTGGGATTGGATGAGCGTACGAGCCGACCGGCGCGCTTACGCGTGCGATAGCGATCCCGTCCACTTCGACCACGATGATACTCAGCACAAATACGTGAGTTGGGAGTAGAAAAAGCAGTCCTTGACTCTCCTGTCGCGGGAGGGTTTAGGGTGATATCAATGAATTCGGATTCGTCAGGGGCTGGAGTGACGATGGTTATGATCAAGGTGGTCGACAGACGTGATCTCCGAAACGCGCTTCCGACAGCCGAGGCGTCACACAAGTTCGAAGGAGATGACTTTGGCGACATCCCCGTGTCGTTCTTCTGGACCGACGCTCCTGCGGGAACTGGACCCGCACTGCACCAGCACCGATACGCCGAGATCTTCGTGGTGCAGGAAGGGAACGTCGAGTTTGAAGTGGGAGACGAGAACATCGCAGCAACTGCTGGCCAGATCATTATCGCCCCAGCGGGAATACCGCATCGCTTCTTGAACGCGGGAACCGGGGTGTCGCGACACGTCGATATCCATCCGGTCGGCCGCATCAATGGCCCCACGGAGGGACTATCTGATCTGAAGGTCCCAATGATCATCCAGTGGGGGGATCTGCCCCATAACGAGACGTCGGCCCGATTCGAGGGGTGGCAATACGGCGGTGTGCCAGTCTCGTTCTTCTGGACTGATGCGCCGCCTAATACCGGTCTCGTCCTACACCGCCATTCGTATCCAGAGGTCTTCATCATCCAGAATGGTTGCGTCCGCTTCACCATTGGGGAGGAATCGATGGAGGCGAGAGCCGGTCAAATCGTCGTCGCCCCGGCCGGTCAGCCACACAAGTTCGTCAACGTCGGCCCGGGTCGCGCGCATCATCTCGACATTCACACGAGTTCGCGCATGGTTACCGAATGGCTCGAAGAACCGACGGAAGCCGAACGTCGAACCTTCACGGCCCGCTAAGGGCTCAGCCTCAGCGGGCATAAGGAGCAAACAATGAAACTGGGGCTTCACCTTAGCAGCTTTACCTGGCCAGTCGACGATCGGCAGATCGCGTCGACCTTGACCGACATCGCGGCTGCGGCGGAGAACGCCGGGTTCGACTCGATCGCGGTGATGGACCACGTCTGGCAAGACGTGGTCTGGATGGGCGGGGCGGAACAGCCTGTCCTCGAATGCTATTCGACTCTGGCCTATCTGGCTGCGCGTACCAGCCGCGTCAAGCTGCTGGCACTGGCAACGCCCACCAGCTACCGCTATCCGGGGATGCTCGCCAAGACAGTGACCACCGTCGACGTCCTATCGGGAGGCCGAGTCTGGCTCGGAATTGGAGCTGGAGATTATGAGGTAGAGGCGCGTGGACTCGGCATCCCGTATCCGTCGACCCGTGAGCGCTTCGACATGCTTGAGGAGACTCTGGAAATATGCCTGCGCATGTGGACCGGGGAGCGTGGCGACGAGCGGCCGTTCGACGGCACGTATGGGCGACTCG
>CALAGB010000061.1 GCA_937891245.1 uncultured Thermomicrobiales bacterium
ACGCCAGCAACATCGAGCCGCCGTAATCGATCTTGTGCTGTTTCCGCTCAACAGACTCCTGGAGAAATTTCCAGATCATGATGACGGCCAGCGCACCGAGCGGGACGTTGATGTAGAAGATCCAACGCCAGGTCAAGTACTGGGCGAAGAAACCGCCGAAGGCCGGGCCGACGACACCGGCGATGCCCCAGACGCTGGAGAGCCATCCCTGAATGCGCGCCCGTTCCTTGACGGTATACAGGTCACCGGCGACGGTCGTCACGACCGGCTGAATCGCTCCGGCTCCGATCCCTTGCAATCCACGAAAGGCGATCAGTGCGAACATGTTCCAGGCAACGCCGGATAGAACCGAGCCGAGAATGAAGATGCCGATGCCGGTCAGCAAGATCGGCTTTCGACCATAAAGGTCGGCCAGCTTGCCGTAGATCGGGATCGTGACCGTCTGCGCCAGGACGTAGATTGAGAAGACCCAGGTAAATTGCGAGAACCCGCCGAGATCCTGCACGATCGACGGAACGGCCGTCGCCACGACGGTCGTATCCATGGCGACGAGCGCCATCGTGAGCATCAGGCCAACGAGTACGTTGCGACGTGCGGCGTCGGAAAGGTGGGTATCGATTGTGTCGTCAGTGAACGGAGTTCGGGCGCTCATATCCGGTGAGTGTATCAGCCGTGCGACAGAACGGAAACCGTGCGCCGTAAACTCGTTCTGCTGCTAGAATGCCCCAAAACCACCAGGGCCAGCGAAGCACGTGAGAGGACAACGCGATGAGCGGACTGACCGAGCGATCCGAGCCGACCAATGATGCGGTGATCGTGCGCGATGTGCGGGTGCCGATGCGCGATGGCGTGCGGCTGGCGACCGATCTCTATCTCCCGGCGAACGGCAGCGCTCCGCTCGACGGCCCGTTTCCGACACTCCTGATTCGGACGCCGTACAACAAGAGCAGCCAGGCGAATGTCGAAAACCAGGGTCTGTTCTATGCTCGGCGCGGCTACGCGGTCGTCATTCAGGATTGTCGCGGCCGCTACGCATCCGAGGGCGAGTTCTATTTCCTGGCGCAAGAGGCCGAGGACGGCTACGACACGATCGTCTGGGTTGGCGAGCAGCAGGGGTGCAGCGGTAAGGTCGGCACGCTCGGCACGTCGTATCTCGCCTGGACGCAGAGCGCCCTGGCCGCGCTCAACCCGCCGTACCTGGCGGCGATGTATCCGAACGAGGGCGGGGCCAATGCGCATACCAGTTCGGTGCGACAGAACGGCGCGCTGGAGCTCCGCTTCATGGCCTGGGGCTTTCGGGCTCTCGTGACCGGAACACCGCTCGATGACCCGGCGACGAGCGCCGCACTCGCCCAGGTGCGCTTTCGTGACTGGCTGCGGCGGATGCCTTTGAAAGAGGGGCAGAATCCGTTGGCGTTGGTGCCGATGCACGAACGCTGGGTCTTCGATATCTGGACGCACGGCGACTACGACGAGTACTGGCAGCAACCCGGCTTCGATTTCGAAAAGTACGCCGAAAACCACGCCGACGTACCAATCCTCTTCTCCGGCGCCTGGTACGACTCATACACCCGCTCAACCTGCGAAAACTTCGTGCGCTATTCGCAGCTCAAGCGTGGGCCGATCCGGCTGCTGATGGGACCATGGACACACGGCGGTGAGAAGGTCGATCTGACCTGGTCGGGCGATGTTGAGTTTGGCCCGGAGGCGTCGATCGCCGGCAATCTGGCCTTCAATGTCCGCGATCATCATCTCCGTTACTTCGACCATTGGCTGAAAGGGATCGCCAACGGCATCGAGAATGAGCCGCCGGTGCGAATTTTCGTCATGGGCGGCGGTGACGGCCACCGCACGCCGGAGGGCCGGCTCTTCCATGGCGGGCACTGGCGCGAGGAGCAGGAATGGCCGCTGGCACGGACGGAATTCACCAATTTCTACCTCGGCGAACGTGGCGAGCTGACGACGGCAACACCGGAGATCGCGACGCGATCGACCTCGTTCCGCTTCGATCCAAACGATCCGGTGCCGACGATCGGCGGCAACATCTCGTCGCTGACCGATGTGCTGGAGGTCGAACCGACTCTTGCCGATAAGGTCGCGATGGAAGATCGCATCGGCAACATCACCAGCGTCGGACCGCAAAATCAGGTTCCGGACGCGACGACCTTCGGCGCGAAGCCGCCCTACTTGCCGCTCGCCAGTCGTCAAGATGTCCTTGTCTTCCAGACGACGCCGTTGACCGAGCCGCTCGAAGTGACCGGGCCGCTGACCGCACACCTTTGGGTCTCTTCGGATGTGCCGGACACTGACATCACGGTCAAGCTGATCGACGTCTATCCGCCGAACGCGGATTATCCGGACGGCTACGCTATGAACGTCTCCGACTCGATCCTGCGGCTGCGCTATCGGAACAGTCGTGAGCACGCTGAGTTCATGGAGCCGGGCGAGGTCTATCCGATCACGATCGAGATGTACGGTACGAGCAACGTCTTCAACCGCGGTCACCGGATTCGGCTCGATATTTCCAGCAGCAACTTCCCACGCTTCGATGTCAATCCGAACACCGGCGAACCGCTCGGGCGAAACACCTACACCCGGATCGCGCTCAACACGATCCACCATGACGTCGAGCATCCATCGCACATTGTCTTGCCACTCATTCAGATCGAAAACGCATGAGAGGATAGGGATGACTCAGGAATCACAGGAACAGAGCGCGCAGCCGCTGGCGGGCGTGCGTGTGCTCGAATTCGGCCAGGCGGTCTCGAGTCCGATGTGTACGATGCTGCTTGGTGACCTCGGTGCCGACGTCGTCAAGATCGAGCCGCCACACGGCGACGCGGCGCGCGGCTACGGTCCGCCTTTCGTCGCCGGTGAAAGCCCCTATTTCCTCTCGGTCAATCGCAATAAGCGCAGCGCCGTCATCAATCTGAAGCATCCCGAAGGCGCCGCCATCGTCCGACGGATGGCCGAGGAAGCCGACATCATCGTGACCAACTTCCGGCCGGGCGTGATGGATCGGCTGAGCCTCGGCGAGCAATCGCTGCGAGCGGTGAACCCCGGCCTTGTCTTCTGCCAGGTATCCGGCTACGGTCCGCACGGCAAGTACGCCACGCAGGCGTCGTACGACCAGGTCGCGCAGGGGATGAGTGGTTTGATGAGTGTCACCGGCACGCCGGAGGGCGGCCCGGTGCGCGTCGGCGTCGCCATCGGCGATGTGCTCGCCTCGATGTTCGCCGCGTACGGGATACTCGGTGCCTATATCGGGCGGCTCAAGAGCGGCCAGGGCCAGCGAGTCGATACCTCGCTGCTCGGCGCGATCGTCGGCATCTTGACCTACCAGACCGGCAGCTTTCTGGCCGATGGTGTCAGTCCCGGATTGGCCGGCAACGATCATCCGGTCGCCTCGCCGTATGGCGCCTTCAAGACGGCCGACGGCATGATCAACATCTCGGTCGCCAGCGAGCCGGTCTGGCAGCGACTGGCAGAGACCCTCGGGCATGCCGAATGGGTGGATGATCCGCGCTTCCTGACGAACGCCGATCGCGTTTCGAACCGACCGGAGATCAACGCGCTCGTGAGCGATGCGCTCTCAGCCAGGACAACGAACGAATGGGTCGACCTGCTGAACGAAGCGGGTGTCGCCTGCGGTCCGATCTGGTCGATCGGCGAGTCGTTGCAGAGCGATGTCGTCGCCGAGCTGGGCATCATTCAGCAGGTGCAGCACGACTTAGCCGGCAGTATCCCGCTGATCGGTCCAGCTATCGAGATGTCGCTGACACCGACGGTCATTCGTCGCCCGCCGCCGCTTCTCGCCCAGCACACATCGGAAATCCTTCACGAACTCGGTTACGCCGATGATGAGATCGCGCGACTGGCCGGTGAAGGCGCCGTGACGGTGCGGCCGGTAGGGTAAGCTCATTCCAGGGAAAGGAGCGCAGTATGAGCACGGCATATACAATCGATTCGTTCATCGGTGAGGTGAAGGGCATTCTGGCGCAGGATGGCCCGACCGAACAGGGCTTGCGGCGTATCGCTGAAGAGATGCGTGTGCTAGCTCAGCATCCGGAACTCGCGGGTGAGGAACCCTCAGGCAATATTCACACCGGCAGTCAGTCACGACCGCTTTATCAGGATGATTCCGGCCTGATCCTGGTGCGTGCCATGTTCGGCCCGGAGCAGATGACGCCAATTCACAGTCATGGCAGCTGGGGTGTCATCGGTGTGTATAAGGGTCGCGACCAGTACCAGATCTGGCGCCGCCTGGATGACGGCACCGGAGCCGGTGAGGCGAAGGTCGAGTTGGTCGAGGAACGGATTTTGGAGCCGGGCGAGGCGGTCATTTTGCCGCCACCACCACAGGACATCCACGCGCAGCGCGGTCACGATGGCAAGCCCACCTACGAATATGTGCTTTTCGGCGCGAACACGATGGTGCTGCCACGGCTCTACTTCGACCCGCACGGCGAATCGGCCGAAGAGATTCTGCCGGGTCAACGCTAAGATCGAGCGAAGGACGAGATATCGGGTGATCACGCGTGATTCCAGTGAGGCGGAGCAGGCGACGCTTGAGTTACGTCCCTGTCCGCCGTATTCGTTCGATCTGGCGCTCGACTATCTGGCAACATCACCCTCCTCTGTGCTGGAAGTTGTCGACCGGGAAACGCGCAGTTTCACGCGTGCGCTGCGCATCGACGGCGTCGACCTCCTCCTGGAACTGCGCGCGACGGGCGGCCTCGACGATCCCAGACTCCAGTTCCGGGTGACCGGTGATCGCTTGACTCCGGATCTGATCGAGCGGGCGCGGTCGCGCGTTGACAGGATCTTCCTGTTCGATGTCGATCCCACGCCGTTTCTCGAAATCGCCGCGCGCGATCCAGTTCTCGGGCGTCTGGTCGATGATCGACCAGGCATCCGGCCGATGCTGGTTGCCGATCCGTATGAGGCGCTGATCTTCGCCATCGTTGGGCAGCAAGTGAACATCGCCTTTGCCCGCAAGATGAAGCTTGCCTGGCTGGAGCGGTTTGGTCGCCACGCGATCATCGCCGGCCACGAACGCCTCCTCCTACCGTCGCCAGCGCAAATCGCGACACTTGAACCCGCTGATTTGCTCGCACTTCAGTTCAGCCGTCAGAAAGCGAGCTATACGGTCGGCCTGTCGCAGGCGATCGTGGATGGCGATCTCGACCTGGATGCGCTCGGCCGGCTGCCGCTCGAAGACGCGGTGGTTGAGATGACCCGTCACAAGGGCATCGGCCGCTGGACGGCGGAATACGTCCTGATGCGCGGGCTCGGTGTGCCGGACAGTATCCCGGCCGGCGATCTCGGCCTGCGCAAGATCATCGGGCGCGCCTACGGACTCGACCATACGGCGAGCGAGGCGGAGGTGCGGGCCATCGCCGAAGCCTGGACCGGCTGGCGCGGCTGGGCAGCCTTCCTCTGGTGGCTCGAACTCCAAACAGGCGAATCGTTCTAGCCACAACCTCTTTATCTCTTAGATGATGATCAGACATCGCCTTGTCATCCGGAGCCGCAGCGAAGCATCTCCTCCCTCTGTCCTTGCGACCGGTTGCCGGAGCAAGTCAAGCGACGACCGCTTGCGGGTATCCCTCGCCCCGCCTCAGGTTGACCGGCAAGCCCACCGTTGAGCGATCTTCTGCGTGTAACAGAACAGTCCTATGGAGTGGGGATATGCGGCATTTTCAGCAGCAGATCACTGTAGCTCTCGGGCACGATGACGCCGTTTTCGAGCCGAAGCGAGTCGAAGACGTCGCGGTGCTCGGCGAGCGCGGCGGCGTGGCTCTGGGTTCCGATGACGGTTTCGAGTTCGACGAACCAGCCGAGGTCTTCGACCTGATCGAGGTGAATGCGGGTTGATCCGTAGATGTAGACCGTGCGGCGTTTCGTAACCGTCACCAGCACACCGAGCGTCGTGGAGAGCGCCTCGCGCAGCGTCTGAGCGTCCGCGATCTCGACCAGCCGGTAGTGAGACAGGCGACTCATTGCCTCGTTCGGCCGTGCGTAGGAGATCAGCGTGCCGGATGGCTGATCGCCGGAGACGCGTAGCTTGAGCCGACCGTATGGCACCTGGAAATAGGTGTCGACATCGACCGACGGATGACCCACTGCTGCGACGAAGCCGTCCAGCCGTTCTTGTACGAGCTGCGGACCGGCCGCGCTCAGGCGCACCTTGATTTCGATGTTTTGCCGTGCGACGCCGGACATCTCTACGGACTCCTTCGCTGCTGGATGCTAACGGACCTCGGCCGTGAGTGCTATGATCTCGCACCAGTACCCGATTGGATGGTGCGATGATCGTGATTGTTCTGGTGCTGCTGGTCGCGTTGTTGGGCGGAGTCGGCTGGTACGCCTCCGGCCGGGCAATTCACCCGGGGCAGAATACCTACGACTGGACGCTGAGCGACTATCCGGCGCTCGACGCAACGAGTGTGCGCTTCAAGACGGGCGACGGCATCACCCTGTCCGGCCGCTTCTTCCCCGGCACGAGCCGCGCGACGATCATTCTGTCGCATGGCTATGGTGACAATCAGAATCAGATGCTCCCCTGGGCAGCCTTTCTCCACGCGGCTGGCTTCAGCATCTTCACCTATGACATGCGCGGGCGGGGAGAGAGCGGCGGAAACGCCGTCACGCTCGGCGCGCGTGAGCAGGCGGACCTCGTATCCACCGTCGACTATCTCGCCACGAGGTCCGATGTCGACATCACGAAAATCGGTGCACTCGGGGTGTCGCTCGGCGGCTCCGTCTCGATTCTGGCCGCAGCGCAAGATCGGCGCATCGCCGCGCTGGTCGATGACAGCGGCTTCAGCGATGCCGCCAACGTTGTTTCGACGAGCTTTCAGACGTTTTTGCACATCCCTGCGTTTCCGTTCGCACCGGTGACGATCCGCTTCGCGCAGTGGCGTATGGGCGCCAACATGAACGACGTGCGACCGGTCGCCCGGATCGGCGCGATCAGTCCCCGGCCGATATTCATCATCCATGGGAAAGACGACACGGCCGTGCCGCCGGACAATAGCGAGCGTAATTTCGCGGCGGCGGGCGAGCCGAAAACAATCTGGTGGGTGCCGGGTGCCGAGCACGTTCGTTCGTTCGACGTCGATCCGGAGAACTACAAACAGCGTGTGACCCGGTTCTTCACCGACTCGCTCGGGCTGTGAGCGTTCTTCCCCGGTCCTCGATCGCCGGTGGGCAGAGCAGCACCGTTGCGGAGGTATCAAAGTTCCATACCCGCCGCCGATAGTCGTTACGAGTGTCCCGGGCAAGAGACAGCGGAATTCGGCTAAACTCTGCAGTGCCCGATCGGCAATGCGTTCGTACGGTTTGTCTGGCGAAGGGATCAGATGGCGGCGCTTCCCACGGTCGAAGTTGAGGAGCCGGCGAGTTCGACCTCGCACGGGATGCCCGACCGCGACATAGAGCAACTGATCGTCTACGTCGTGCTTCTGGTCGCGATCGGCTTCAGCGCCTTCTTCCTGGCGCCCGAGGCAATGATTCGGGTGCAGCCGCTCAACGATCACATCCTGCACATTGGTGCGGCCCAGCATTCGGCCGCGGCCCTGGCGAGCGGTCACGAGCCGACCGATCCCTGGTACGCCCAAATCGGGCTTGGTTACTCGCTCTTCCGGCATTATCAGCATCTGGAATACGTCCCGCTGGCCGTCATCAATGTGCTGACCAATCGCGCGATCTCGATTCAGACGCTGATCGACTGGTCGACCGTTCTGCTGCTCAGCCTCTTCCCGCTCTCGGTCTTCTGGTCGATGCGACGCTTTGGCTTCGGCCCGCTGGCCGGTGCGTTTGGCGGCCTGGCGGCCCCACTGCTGGCAACGAACGGTCTCTATGGCTTCGACTTTGCCAGTTACGTCTGGCGTGGCTACGGGCTCTACACCCAGCTCTGGGGGATGTTCCTGCTGCCGCTGGCGCTGGCTTTCGGCTACCGGCTGCTACGTGAGGGCCGCGGTTATTTCCCGGCGACGCTCTTCCTCGTCTTGACGCTCCTCTGCCACACCGTATACGGCTATCTGGCCGTCCTTGCGCTCGGTGTGGTCGCGCTCGTACTGCTCTTCGACGGCAACCTGATCGCGAATGGTTGGAAGCGCTTCTGGACGGTCGTTCGACGGCTGGCGCTGCTCTTCGGGCTGACTGGCTTAGCCGGCTCGTATTTCCTCGTGCCATTTATGCTCGACGGCACCTACATGAACCGCAGCGTTTGGGAGTTCTCCTACAAATACGACTCGTTCGGCGCCGATAAGATCATGAGCTGGTTCTGCCACGGCGATCTCTTCGACTATGGTCGCCTGCCGGTTCTGACGCTGCTCGTCGTGGTTGGGTTGATCGTCTGCGTCGTCCGTTGGCGCGAACCGCTGTATCGGCTACCACCGATCCTCTTCGGCGTCTGGCTGGCGCTCTATTTCGGCAAGCCAACCTGGGGATCGCTGCTTAACCTACTGCCCCTCAGCCACGATATGCAGTTCCACCGCTTGATCGGCGGGGTACACATGGCCGGGCTGCTGCTTATCGGGGTGGCACTGGCGGCCCCCTGGCCCTGGCTGCTGCGCCGCCAGAAGATCTGGCCGGCGCTCGTCGCCGGACTGGTTCTCGTCGCCATTCTCCTCCCGGCGTTCCATGAGCGGTCGGTCTATCTGCGTGTCAACGCCGACTATATGCGTCAGCAGCGGGTGGCCGAAGCCGTCGCGCAACCCGATCTGAACGCGCTCATCGCGACGTTGCATTCGCTGCCACCCGGTCGCGTGTATGCAGGATTCGCGGGCGGATGGGGCAACGACTACCGCGTCGGCTCGATACCGATGTTCTCCGAATTGCAGATGGCCGGCTTCGATATGGTCGGCTACCTCTACCATTCACTCTCACTCAATTCGGACATCGAAGCGTGGTTCGACGACACGAAAGCAGACCAGTACAACCTCTTCAATGTTCGCTACGTGGTTGCGCCAATCGGGCAGACCTTCCCGAGTTTCGTCAAACCAATCGAGACCTTCGGCCGGAATGTGCTCTATCAGGTCGACACGACCGGGTACTTCGACCTGGTGCAGACGCCGCTGACGCTTAGCGGCAGCCCCGATGAGCTGTACGCGGCCGGGTCGAGTTGGCTCAAGGGGGCCGAACCGGCGCTCAAGCAGCACCCGCGCCTCATCCTCAATGGACATGCAGCCAGCGGAACGCAGCCGCTGCCGCTCTCGACCGCTGCCTCGATCGTCGCGCAGCCGATCGGCACACCGAGCCCGCCGCGAGGCGAGATCGTGTCCGGACAGATCGATCTGGATGGGCGCTATGCGGCGACAATCCGGGCCGATCAGGCGGCGACGGTCATGGTCAAGATCACCTACGATCCGGGCCTCCGCGTCACCGTCGATGGGACGCGCGTCGAGCCGATCATGCTGCTGCCGAGCTTCGTGGGCGTACCGGTATCATCCGGCACTCACCAGGTGGTGGTGAGCTACGCACCGGGATCGCTCCGACTCTGGCTGCAACTGCTCGGGGTGCTGACGCTGGCCGGCACCGTTGTCGTCGAGCGAAAGCGCGAGACGCTTGGACGCTGGGGCGGTTCGCTGGCTGGACGAGCACCGCTTGTGGCGACGCGCGACCGCGTCGATATCTGGACCGAAGATCTCCGCGGCAGCGCGTTCGTTGCCTCGCTCGGCCGTCAGCTCCCATATCTCGTTGGTACCGGTGCGCTCGCGCTGCTGGCCGGACTGCCGCTCTTCCGACTCAAGCTGATGTGGGGCCATGACGCCCTGGAGTATCTGCCGCGCAGCGAAGAGTTTTACAAACTCCTCTCGGCCGGCACTCTCGTGCCGCACTGGGCGCCTGATCTGTCGGCCGGCTACGGACAGCCGTTCTTCGTCTTCAACCCGCCACTCGTCTACTATCTGACGGCAGCCTTTCATTGGTTCGGCTTCACCTTCGTCGCGGCAGGTAATTTGACGAGCTTCACGCTCATCGTACTTGCCGCCTACGGCATGTACCTGCTGGCGCAGTCGTTCTTTGGGCCGAAAGGCGGACTGGTTGCCACCGCCGCCTATCTGTTCGCTCCCTATTTTCTCGTCGTTCTTTACGTCCGGCATTCATTGTCCGATTTCGCTGCCTTCGCCTTCATGCCATTCATCTTCTGGGGTGTCTATCGCTACGGCGAATCCAGCCGCTATCGCTACCTGCTGGTCGGTTCGCTCGGACTCGCATTGCTCATGCTCAGTAGCAATCCGGTCGCGCTGATGTTCTTCCCCTTCCTTGGACTCCTGGTCGTGGTTCCCGCTTATCTCGGTAAGCGCTGGTTGGTGCTGCTTCGTGGACTGCTCGCCTGCGCGCTTGGCATGGGCCTCTCGGCATTCTTCTGGCTACCGGCGGTGTTGCAACGCGGCGATGTTCACGTCGAACGTCTGCTGCAGGGCGGCTTGAAATATTCCAACAACTACGTCTACTTGCGGCAGCTCATTTATTCGCCCTGGGGCTTCGGCCCCTCGGTTCCGGGCACGAATGACGGCATGAGCTTCCAGATCGGACCGGTCCACATCCTCCTGCTCGTGGCGGCGCTGACACTCTTCGCACGCCTTCGCGCGTCATCGGCGCGGGCGTCATGGATGGCCGGCACGATGGCCGCCGTCGCACTCGGCGCGGCGTTATTGGCCACCAACTTGACCTGGCCGATCTGGGATCATATTTCGCTCCTACAATATCTGGAATTTCCGTGGCGGTTCCTGTCCCTAGTTGCCTTCGCCACGGCGTTCCTGGCCGGATTCCCCCTCCTCCTGCTCAAAGATCAACGCCGGCTCGCATCCTGGGTGGCGGTTGGGCTGATCGGGTTGCTGATTCTCTTCGGCTTACCGCACGCCAGGCCATCGAGCTATCTGCCGCAGACCGATGCCGATTTCACGCCTGAACGGATTCGCTCGCAGAACCTCGCGGTGACGACGACACGGGAATACGAGCCGATCTGGGTCCAGCAACGCCCGACGCGTCCGGCAGAATCTCCCCTCTCGTTCGTTACCGGCTCAGGCAAATTCGAGACGATCTCCGGCAGTGAGACGTCGCAGGCGTACGACCTGACGATCGACGAAGCGGCGCAGCTTCGAGTCCACACCTTCTACTTTCCTGGCTGGACACTGACCGTCGATGGTGAACACCAGCCGCTGAGCTACGATCGCGCTACCGGCGAAATGCTCTTCTCGCTGGGGCCGGGGAACCATCAGGTATCGCTCGCGTTCAAGATGACCAGCTTGCAGGCCCGGAGCACACTCCTGTCGCTCCTCGCATTGGCGCTGCTGATCCTGGTTGGACTGGCTCCGCGGATGGGCGTGGATCGTTTTTACGAATCCGCCAGAGGCCGTTGGTGGCCCGGAGTTGTGGCAGCCCAAGAAGACCACGATGCCGATCGACCGCCGCCTGATATCGCGTCCGTGGATAATGAGGATGGACTTGACGCCGTCGATGATCGGGAGCCGGTGGCTGCCGCACCAATCCCCATCGTGCCAGAACCTTCACCGGAACCGGATGCGGCCCCCGGTTTGGAGATCCAAACGTCGGAGGCCGGGTCACGAGTCAGCCTGCGCCTGAAGCTGGGGATCTATCTGCTCTTCCTGTCGGTCTACCTCATGACCGGCCCCGGCCACTTCTATTCGACCGATCACGTCGCGGTCTACCTGACGACGCAGAGCATGGTCGAAGATCACTCGCTGGCGATCAAGCCGATCGCGCGGACGGTCGTCGGTCCCGATGGGAAGGCCTACGGACGTTACGGATTGCTCCAGTCGGTCGTCTCGATACCGCTGTACATGATCGGCACAGCCGCCGATGCGAACGTCTCGTCGCACATGCGGACGGTGCTGGCCGGTCCCAACCTCAGTGATTGGGGCGGCACCGTGCCGATCTTTTTCGTTTCGCTGCTCAACGCGTTCGTCACGCCCCTTACATGTTTGCTGTTGTTTCTCTTCGCGTTGCGCCTCGGATTTGGCCGGCCGGTTGCCTTCGGGGTAACGCTTCTCTTCGGTTTTTCGACGCTCACCTGGACCTATGCACGCGATTCGTTCCAGCATCCGCTGGAAACACTCTTCCTCTTCCTCTGCGCGTACCTGCTCTTCACGCATCGAGATCGATTGACGCCAAAGGCTGCGTTCTGGGCGGGGCTTTCCTTCGGGCTGGCGGTTCTGACGCGCCTGAACATCGCGATCGTGCTGCCGTTTTTCGCCCTCTATGTCGTCCTGCTGATAACTCGGCTGGATGATGCGCCTAATGTTTCAACGGCGGATGGGTTGTTCGACCGGCTCAAGCGGCGCCTTGCGCGGCCGTTCGCCGGCAAGCCGATTGAGGAATGGTGGTCGGTCGTCGCGTTGCGCGTTCTGGTGTCGTTCCTCGTGATGCCGGTACTTGCGATATTTCTCTACCTCACCTTGAACGAGTACCGCTTCGGGACGGTGCGTGATCCGGCGGTTCACAATATCCTGGGCGGCTCCGCCGACATCTTCATCGGTTTGTATGGGAATCTGCTCAGTCCAGGGCGGAGCATCTTTCTCTATTCGCCTCCGCTGATTCTCGGCCTGATCGGTTTCCGCTCGTTCGCGCGCCGCTATCGCGAAGAGGCGCTGCTCATCGCGTGGATCGCGTTCAGCTATCTGATGCTCTACTCGATTCCGGTCGATTGGGATGGCGGCTGGTCGTGGGGACCGCGTTATCTGCTCGCACTCGTACCGTTCCTGATGCTGCCGGTGGGGTATGCGCTGACCAGTCGCTGGCGTGTTGCCGTGGCGTTCGTCCTCGGCGTCATCGGCGCCGGGATCCAGTTGCTTGGCAGCATTATCAACTACAGCTATGTCTACTGGGACTGGATCAACATGCATCTGGTTCCACCGACGGCATATCTCTTCGAGCCGGGTATTTCGGCCATCCCAACATCGTTCAAGGATCTGCTGGCCGGGAAACATGCCGACATGTGGCTGCTCTGGGTCTATCACCAATCCGGTTTCGCCGGTCTGCTCGGAATCGTAGCGATCGGGCTGGCGTTGCTGACGGTCGGCCTGGCGCTGATTGCCGATGATCTGGAGACGGCACGTGAGGACGCGAAAACGATGCCAGCGGACGATCCGGCGCTGCTCGAGACCGATTAAACGATTACGCGGAAGGAATGTGGGGATGAGGAGACGTTTGCCGCGCCTGGTTCTGGTGTCAGGACTCTGTGCCGTCGTGCTGTTGACCGGCGGTTGTGGCAAGTCGGGCCAGGAAAAAGCGGCCGATCTCATCAATCAGGGGATCGCGGCGCAATCGGGCGGCAATCTCGATGACGCGGCCGCCGACTTCCTCGAAGCGACCAAACAGGACAGTAAGAACAAATTCGCCTTTTATAACCTGGGCGTCGTCTACCAGCAGCAGGGGAAGATGGGCGATGCCGAATTTGCCTATCGCATCGCGCTACAAAAAGACCCGACCTTCCCGCAAGCGCTGTATAATGTCGCGCTCATCCGTTCCCAGGCAGGCTCGGCGCAAGAGGCGATCGATCTCTACCGGCAGGCGATCGCGGCTGATCCACAGTTCGCCGCCGCCTATCTGAATCTCGGCTACGCGCTCAGATCAACCGGACGGGACGAAGAAGCGACGATGAACATCGATAAGGCGATCGCGCTCGATCCGTCGCTCGCGTCTCCCACCGCAATCCCGGCCGCGCCGAGTGGCACGCCGGCTGGCAGCGCGACGCCGGTGGCGGCGCCGTGATGGTGTAATCGCGAGGACATAAAGCGGCCGGTGACACCAGCCACCGGCCGCTTCGCGTTTTGAACGACCTGCGGTCAGACTAATTCACCGTCTCCTGGGTCGTCGCGCTCTGGCAGACGGCATAGACGCTGAATGGTGCATTGGCGGAGCCTTGCCAGCCGACTGACGTTTTGCCGTCGGTCACCGGGAAGCTGGAAGAAACCCAGCTTGGGAACGGTATCTGGCTGGTTGACACGCCACCGCCGGTGGCGACATCGCCCGCATCGCACATCGCCTGCGTCGTGGCGAATCCATGGCCGCTCGCCTGAGCCATCACCACGTAGGTGTTGATCTCAACCGTGCCGAGCGGGCCGGCTGGACCGGTCGCGCCAGATGGGCCGGTATCGCCGGTTGGGCCGGATGGACCAGTCTCACCGGTCGGGCCGATAACACCCTGAGGTCCCTCCGCACCGGTCACACCAGTGGGGCCACTCGGGCCGGTCAAACCTTGTGGGCCGATTGGGCCCGGTGCTCCCGGTGCTCCCGGGATTCCCGGGATTCCAGGAGGCCCCTGAGGCCCTGTTAACCCTTGAGTGCCCGGTGTGCCCGGCTCACCCATAAGACCCTGTGGGCCAGTTGGGCCGGACGGTCCCGAATCGCCCTGCGCGCCCGGCAAGCCCGGAATTCCTTGCGGGCCAATTGGTCCGGATGCCCCGGTCTCGCCGGTCGGACCGGACGGGCCGGTTTCACCGGTGAGGCCTTGAATCCCTTGAACCCCCTGAATCCCCTGAAAACCTTGCAGTCCGGTCGGACCGGACGGGCCGGTTTCACCGGTTAGACCCTGGATACCCTGCAGACCGGTCGCTCCGGTTGCGCCGGTTGGTCCGGTGTCACCGGCCGGGCCAGATGGCCCAACTGCACCGGTTGCGCCGGTTGGACCGGTGATGCCACCTGCGGTGTCCCACTGTACCGGAGTCTCGCGCGGGCTGCATTGGTTTGGACCGGACACGATTCGAATTGTGCCGACGAAGCTCACGCAACCATAAATTGTCGGCGGGTTGCTCGGCTGGGCTTCGGCGATCAGCACGCCGCCGCTCAATGCCAGCACCGCCGCCAACGGAATCGCGAGCCAACGCCTCCGTATTCGACGTAATTCTTTACGAAACAATACCAATCTCCTCACCTTTGTGATCGAACATGCACGATGGCGCATGCCCATCGCCTTCTCCATCGCGCGACTGGCACCTCCTTCTCTGTTCCTTTAAATCGCGAAACGCCCCACTGAATGTGAGCCGTCCTTGATCCGTACTTGGAACACAAACAAGTCATGCACATGAAACCAATTCGAAAATAGCATCCCCCGCTTGTACGGACAATAGCCCGAGCGCACTTAGGCGCTAGCCCGTTCGTCTTGACGCCTTTGGGTGGTACACGAGCGCGATTTGATCAACCATCGGTCGATCCGTGGACGGGTATGGCGCGTAGGGGTGGCGATCCGCCTGCGCGGATCGCCTCTCGTTTGATGACCGGGGGTTATTCTTCGGGCTTGGCGTCGTCTGCCGGTGGCTGCGATTGCGACGACTCTTCCGTACGCACCTCGGCCGGAACGACAACGCCAGTCGTGTTGACGACATGGCCGTTCGGTGCGGTGGGGGGCGCCTGCTGGATCGACTGCAGGCGGTCCATGATATCGCCAACCTTCATGCCGGTGATCGTCTCGAAGATTTCGGGAACCTGGGCGACCATGCGGGCGATTTCGTTGGTCAGGCTGCTGGCGCCTTTCGCGCCGTCGCCGGTTGAAACGATGGTGATCCGATCG
Source organism: uncultured Thermomicrobiales bacterium (assembly GCA_937891245.1). Classification (GTDB taxonomy): domain Bacteria; phylum Chloroflexota; class Chloroflexia; order Thermomicrobiales; family Thermomicrobiaceae; genus CALAGB01. Next base: position 15,542 of record CALAGB010000061.1, read on the forward strand.
ACCGCTGCCAGCGACTGCGACATCGCCTGGGCCATCTCCGGCATCGCGGTGAGCAGTTTGTCGAGCATGGCCGCCTGGTTGTAGTGGCTATAAGCTTCGGCGCGCACCTGCATCGCGCCGGCCTCCGCTTGCCCTTTCGCGCGCACAACGTCGGCCTCCGCCTGACCGGTGAGCCGCTCGACCTCGGCGGCCGCCTGGCCTTGCAGGCGGGCGGCCTCTGCGCGACCGGCCGCTTCGCGGATCGAGCGCTCGCGCTCGGCATCCGCCAGCAGTTCGATCTTGCGTTGCTCCGCCTCGGCCTGCTTGACGACCGTCGATTCCAGTTCGCGCTCGCGCCGTTGGACTTCGAGCGCCTGGACCTGGATCTGACCTTCGCGATTGACCTGTTCGATCTTGATCTGCTCGGCGATGACCTGTTGCTGCGCCTGATTGGCGGCAATGTCGTACGCCTTTTCGGCTAGGGCGCGCTCACGCCGCACCCCTGCGTCGTATTCCGCCTTCTTGATCTCGAGGTCGCGCTGCGCCTCGGCCTGCCGTGTTTCGGATGCGGTCTGCGCGATGACCCGCTCCTGATCGGCCTGCGCCTGAGCGATCGATGATTCGCGCAGCGCCATGGCCCGCTTGATCGCCGTATCGCGTTCGGCCTCGGCCTGAGCGATATCCGCTTCACGCTTGATGCGTGCGACATCCGGCCGGCCCATGTTGCTGATGTAGTCCTTGTCGTCCATCACCTTCTTGATGGTGAATGAGACGACTTCGAGGCCCATCTTGCTCATATCATCAGCAACGGTCTGGCGGACGCGTCCGGCGACCATCTCCGGTTCTTTGACGAGTTGTTCAACGGTGAGGAGACCGACGATACCGCGCAGGTGACCTTCCATCACCAGCCGGATCAACGCCTCCCGCTCGTTCTGCTCCTTGGTGAGAAACTGTTCGGCCGATGTACGAATGCTTTCCGGATCGGACTTGACCTTGATCTGGGCGACTGCTTCGACCGTTACAGCAACGCCCTGGCCGGTGAAGAGATCCTGCGAGGGCGCCACATCGAACGACATCAGTTCCAACGAGAGTTCGCGATAGCTCTGAAAGAGCGGCCAGACGAGCTTGCCGCCGCCGGTGATGATGCTCGTGCCGCCCGAGCCGTAGACGATCAGCGCCCGGTTCGGACTCACGCGCCGGTACATGCTGCCGAGCAACGCCATGATCGCCAGAATTACCAGAACGGCAATCACGGCGATAATAATCGCTCCCGTCATCGACATCTCCCCTTCATACGTCCGACGAACCACGCCGGTTCATCGTGTCGCGATCTGCGCAAGCGGGTCAGGATGGCAAACGTTCTTCGAGCGACGGTGCGCTCGGCTCACGGCGGCGGACGAACTCGTCGTACGGCACGACGAAGGCGACACCACGTTCGTATTCGACAATGACGACCTCGGTATCGTAGGGAACTGCGGTTGCGTTGAGGCTACGGGCCGCCTCGCTCCGCCGGGTACCCCCTTTGGAGAAGATCACCTCGCCGACGCCGTTGACCGGAATGCTGATCGTGACGCGACCGAGCGTGCCCTCAAGCTCGTAGTCGCTTGAGCGCATGACCGTTTCACTGGCGATGATCTTCGCGATCACCGCGGCGATGATGACGTCACCCATCAATCCGGGAATGAGCGCGACGACAAAGGCCAGCACGGAGGGCCAGCCGGCGAAGTGCGTGAGGATATAACCTGCCGCACCGAAACAGGTGATGAAGGCGAGGAGCGCGGACGGATTGAAGAGCGGCAGGCGCGTGAGAAGCGGCAACGCCGATGGATGGTCGCCGTGATCGATCGCGTGCCCGCCATGATCCGCGCCATGCCCGTGTGCTCCACCATCTGTATGTCCGAGTACGTGGCCCATGGCGCTGGCATCGGTATGCCCATGACCGATCGCCGGAGCATCGCCATGACCACCGGGAACATGGGCCGCGATCGAACCGGCGAAGCCGAACAGCACCGAGACGACGGTGAAAATCGCACCAAACAGGAAGCAAAAGAGGAAGAAGATTTCCATAACGAGAACCCCGCGCCAACCGGCTGTGAGAGCATCGCGTGGAAGCAACAATTGCGACAACGTTCGCGATGCACAACCGACGACAACTCCACCATGATGATACCCCGGTCGAGAGATGGCGGGCAATGAGAAAGAAGTGTGAGAGCGCCGGTCAACCTGTCGCCCGGTTCGCCCGCTCGAGCGACAGCGGGTTCACTCACTAATCTGGTTCGTTGAACGTCGTAGGAACCACTTGCCGTCTGGGCGTTTTGTGCGCATGTGTCCCCGTCCCTGGAGGCGCAAGGCGTAGCCCGGCCCTGTGCTAAGATGTTGAGCGCCGTTGCCGGTGATCTTCCATGCTGAGGAGTGAAGTCGATGCCTGCTGATGAGCGTCTGTTGCACCCGGACGAAGCGCTTAAGATCGTCTTGAGCCAGGTCCGAAGGTTACCGGTTGAGACGGTGCCGCTGGCGGAGGCCGGTGGGCGAATCCTGGCCGCTGATCTCATTGCCGATCAGGATCTTCCGCCCTTTCCGGCGGCGACGATGGATGGATTCGCGGTGATCGCTTCCGACGTATCGCCCTGGCGCGAGATCATCGGCGATCAATTTGCCGGCACGATGGAAGGGATCGAGATTACGCCCGGCACGACGGCTCGGATCATGACCGGTGCCCCGTTGCCGCATGGAGCCGACGCGGTCGTGCAGGTCGAACACACCGAGCTGCGCGAAGATCACGTCGTCATTCATCAGGAGATCGTCGCCGAAGGCGAGAATCTACGGCCGGTCGGCTCCGACTTGCGCAAGGGCGATGTGCTGGTGTCTGCCGGTTCCCGCATCGGTCCAGCCGAGATCGGGCTGCTGGCAAGCCTCGGACATGCCGAGGTTGAGGTCTATCGCCGGCCGCGCTTCAGCATTTTGTCGACCGGCGATGAATTGGTCGAGCCGGATCAAGTACCGGGGCCGGGTCAGATTCGCGATTCGAACCGCTTCTCGCTGACCGTCGCGGCGGAGGCGGCCGGTGCCGAAGTCGTCTGGTCGGGACACGCGCCGGACGACGAGACGGCGCTCCGCGAGCTGATTCTCAAGCGGATCGCCGAGAGCGACGTGGTAATCACGTCGGGCGGCGTCTCGATGGGCGACAAGGACTTCGTCAAGGCGATTCTGAACGAGATCGCCACCGTCCATTTCCGGCGCCTTTTCATGAAACCAGGCAAGCCGCTCAACTTCGCCACGGCCGGTGATGGGACGCTCGTCTTCGGACTGCCGGGGAATCCCGTCTCGGCGCTGGTCGAGTTCGAGATCTTCATACGGACTGCGCTGCGCGCGATGACCGGACAGCAGCATCCGGAACCGGCGACGGCCAGCGCCATCCTCGAACATTGGGTGGCCGGCACGGATCGGATCGAATACCAGCGCGGGATCGTCTCGGTCGACGAAGCGGGACAGCTCCGCGCGCGGAACACCGGCTCGCAAGCGTCGGCGCGGTTGATGTCGCTGGTCGGCGCGAACGCCTTCCTGGTCATTCAACCGCGCGAGGCCGCCTACGAAGCGGGTGAACGCGTGCCGGTGATTCTGCTGCAGCCCGTTTCATCGGAGCGCTAGCAGCAGATCGTCCGGCCGCGTGGTTCAGCTCTTCACCGCCAGGATGTGCCAGGCAAGCGCAACGGTGAAGCGCGTGGCATTGAGCAAACTATCGACGCCGGTCGACTCATTGATATTGTGCGCACCGCTCTTGGCCGGATCGTCGTCCGGATGGGCGGGGATGAAGCCGTAGGTGACGTTCCCGAGCGGCCGGACGAAGCGCGAATCGGTGAAGCCGACAGTCAGGCCGGGAACGAAACGCAGATCGTCGAGGCCGGTCGCGTCCTTCGTCGCCTGTTCGACGTAGGATCTGAACGGCGAGTCATACGGCGAATTGTTCGAGATCGCCGTCTCGATCACCTCGACCGTGACGCCGTCCATCCCTTCGATCATTCCTTCGACCTGCCGCTGCACATAGGCCTTGTCCTGCCACGGCATCGAGCGGATGTCGCAGACGATGGTGCAGTTTTCGGCGACGCTGTTCGACTTGACACCGGCGTTGATCATCGAGGCGACGATCGTCATGCGTGACGCGGCGCGCAGCATCGAGGCGAGGCTCGGATTGACCGCCTCGACTTCTTTCAGCGTCTGCTCCAGGTTCTCGGTCTTCACGGGATGCGTGATGCCGGCCAGCGTGTCGAGGTGCTTGAACAGTTCGGAATCAGCCGACTCTTCGGGGACGTAGGTGCGAATGCGGCGCACGACTTCTTCTGCCTTGTAGATCGCGTTGTCGGCACGCCACGGTTGTGAGGCATGAAACCCGCGGCCGACGATCTTGAAATGCGCTTCGAGGCGCCCCTTTTCGCCGGTGCTGATCGGGTAGATAATGCCGCCCTTGGCGCGGACCGGGCCGCCGCCGCCTTCGTTGACGGCGTAATCGGCGCGGAGCGTGTCCGGATGATGCTCAGCCATCCAGCCGAACCCATAGGCGCCACCCGCTTCCTCATCGGCACAGCTGGCGAACGTGAGCCGGCCGTTCAGCTCGACCCCCGCTCGTTTGAGGATCAGCATCGCCATCGCATGCGCCGCGACGGTCGATTTCATATCAGACGAGCCACGCCCCCAGATACGCCCTTCGTCCAGGTCACCACCAAACGGCGGATGCGTCCACTGACCGGCGTCTTCGACCGGTACGACATCGGTGTGCGACATGAGCAGTAGCGACGGTCCGTCGCCATTGGTGAGCGACGCGACGATGTTGCCGCGGTTCTCGCGTGACTTATAGATCTCGGAATCGATGCCGGCAGCCGCGAGCTTGTCGCGCAGGAACTCGGCGGCGATCAATTCGTTGCCGCTCTCCGGCGTGCCGAAATTGACCGTTTCCAGGCGAACGAGGCCCTGCGTGAGTTCGATCACTTCATCGCGCGCGTCGTCGACCATCTTCAGCAGTTGGGCCAGATCAACACTCATCAGCTTCTCCCTCGTCCATAGTTCGGCGATTCTGGCGACGCGATCCGCATCGCCGGATGATCGTAGACCGGCGTGGTGGGGCTGGCAAGCCGCGGCGGATAACCCGGCGGCAGATGGCACGTGAATTGCATTGAACCTCGAGACGAATCGCGCCCCGTGGCGCGGGTTTGAATCGGAGGATAATGGTGAACGCCAACACGCTGTTGCCCTGGACGAATCTCCGCACGATCGCGGTTTCCGTTCCGGAACGTCATACATCGACCGTGCGGGTGATCGACGCGAACGACCCGGCCTCTGTTTTGGCCGATGTCGCGCCGGGTATGCAGGTGATCGGCGCTTCTCTCACCC
>CALAGB010000062.1 GCA_937891245.1 uncultured Thermomicrobiales bacterium
TCACCGGCGCAGTCCCGACCATCACCCAGCGCCGCACACCAACCACGCCTGCCAGGAGCAACGCCACAAGCAGCAGGCTGCCGCCGCACAGCAGCGCCGGCTCCAGCCAGAGCGCGCGACGGCTCGTCACCGCAGGCGTTTCGGTCGACAGGCTCCGCTCGTACCCTTCGATCGCACTGATCAGCCGCTCATCGAGCACCCGTGCCGCCTCCAGCGCCGGACGGCAGCGGCTGCAGGTCGCCACATGCTGCATGAACGCCAGGCGCTCATCGATTGAACCGGCCGCCGGATTGCGATAGCGCCCGATCGCGGACACGAACTCGGCACACGGCGTGACGCGCTCCGGTTCGGCGGCCCGCCGCGCCTCGCAAAGCGCCAGCGACATCTCGTGTTCCGACCGTCTGAAGAGCGCCGCCAGCGTCTCGATATCCAGCCCGAGCCCGAGGTGCAGCGCCAGAGCCAACGCCGGCATGCTCGCCAAACCGAGGCGTGGCGCCAGCGGTCGCTCGGCATCCCTGGTCCGCCGGAGGTGCCGGGTCAGGTTAAGAACGCGCTCGCTGCTGTAGTTCAGACGCGCCGGCCGAATGAGCCGCGCCAGCGTCTCGCGCTCGGTCGCTGCATCCCGATCAACGCGCCCCGCCAGCGCGTCCGCCTGCTCCGGCGCGAAGCAGAGCCGCAAGGTCGCGCGGAGGCGCGGCTGATCGAGCGCGAGGCGTCCATTGGCACTCGACTTCGATTCGGTTGTGCTGATCGGTTCGTGATGTGTCATGGCGGTGGCCGTTTCGGTTGCGTCTGATGAACGGGAGGGTGTTAGGCGACGGCTAAGCGCGATCGTGGTGATCCCGACCGTTGATGCTGCCCGACGCCCGTATCGGGAACGGGTGTGGCGCGCCGATGATCGTCGTCCTCGCCCGACCGCCGCCCGGGAATAAATGCCCGGGCTCCATGTGGCGAAGTCCACTAAAGGGACTGAGTATGCGTACGTTCGTGAGTACAGCGAGCATGTTCCTTGTCATGCGGAGCCGCAGCGAAGCATCGCTTTGACGTTCCCTCCAGCACGACGTAGAGGAACCGGGGAGGAGATTCCGCACGGCGGCGCATGAGAGCCAAACGACATGCCCTCGATTCAGTCCCTTCAGTGGACTTCGCATTACGAGCCCGGGCATTTATCCCCGGGCGGACGTCGAGCGGCACGTCGTTCATCGGCACGCCACCTCCGCTCATCCGGGCGGCGGTCGGGCGCCGACGACGTTCGGGATCGCCACATCCCTTCGCGGGGCGGGCGTCGGGCGCCGATGACGTTCGCGATTACCACACCCGTTCGCCATTCGCGTGATCGAGCGATTTCCCAGCACCACCGGATGCCTGCTTTGCCATTGCCACACGTTTACACATCATCCTACATCCACACCGCGTCGTACGGAAGCCCAGGTCGGTCGCAACGGGCGTGAGCCGTCGCCTTTCCAAGCGTCGCGCGTGATGGCAGAGTTGTGATGATCGTTGCTTGTTGGGGGTTGCTCGTTTGGGAGACGTACGGATGCCGGATCGCTATTACGAGATTGAGGGTGGAAAGCCGCTCCGCGGCCGGGTACGGGTGAGCGGTGCCAAGAACGCCGCCACCAAGCAGATCGTCGCCAGCCTGCTGACCAATGAGCCGGTTGTTCTACACAACGTGCCGCGCATCGGCGATACGGCCGTCACGCTCGACCTCTGCTCCACCGTCGGTATGCGCTATGAGTGGGACGCCGCACGGCCGGGTGTGGTGACGTTGCAAACGCCTTCCATTGATACGCACGAATTGCCGCTCAGCTTCAGCGGCTTAAACCGCATCCCGATTCTGCTCCTCGGTCCCTTGCTGCACCGCTACGGTCAGGCGATCGTGCCGATGCTCGGTGGTGACGCTATCGGCCGCCGACCGGTCGATTTTCACGTCAAGGCGCTGCAGGCTCTTGGCGCCGAGATCACCTTCGAACAGGGCCGCTACCATGCGTGCGCCGATCGTTTGCAGGGCGCGGTCATCGACCTGCCCTACCCGAGTGTCGGCGCGACCGAGAATGCGCTCTTCGCCGCGGTGCTCGCTGAAGGAACGACGCTCATTCGGAACGCGGCCGTCGAGCCGGAAGTAATCGACCAGGTGATGCTCTTGCAGAAAATGGGCGCCATCATCTTCGTCGACACTGATCGGACGCTCGTGGTGGAGGGTGTCGAGCGCTTGCATGGTGCCGAGCATACCGTCATCAACGATCGCAACGAAGCCGCGTCCTTCGCCATCGCCGGCATCATCACCGGCGGCGATGTGCTGGTCGAAGGCGCCGAGCAGGCGAACATGCTCACTTTCCTGAACAAGCTGCGTCAGGTCGGCGCCGGTTTCGAGTTCGTGCCGGACGGCATCCGTTTCTTCCACCCCGATCGGCCGCTCAGCCCGATCGCGCTGGAGACCGATGTCCATCCCGGGTTCATGACCGACTGGCAGCAGCCATTTGTCATGCTGATGACCCAGGCCGATGGTCTCTCGGTGGTGCACGAGACGGTCTATGAACGCCGCTTCGGCTACACCGAGACGCTGGTGCAGATGGGTGCCGAAATTCAGCTCTTCCGCCAGTGCCTCGGCGAAAAGCCGTGCCGCTTCAAGAGTCGCGACTTCCCACACAGTTGCATCATCAAGGGACCGACGCCGTTGCACGCGGCGGACGTCACCATCCCTGACCTGCGTGCCGGGTTCAGCTATCTCATCGCGGCGGCCGTTGCTGACGGGGTCTCGCGTATCCACGGCGTGCAATACGTCGAACGCGGCTACTCGCAGATTCTCGAAAAGTTCCAGGGCCTCGGCGCGAATATTGAACTACGGGGAGACGCCTACAGCAATTTGCAGATACGTTGACCCACTGGCCCCCGGTAGGGGCAACCCCCCGTGGTTGCCCTGGTACCCTGCGGGCAAACGTGACGACACACGACCAGGGCAACCACGGGGGGTTGCCCCTACGAAGGTTGGTCATTCAATGTGCAAACCGCTGTAGGACGGGAAGATCTCCCGCAACGACCAAGGCACCCGCTGAAGAGCGGGTGCCTTGCGCCGGTCAACGATCGTGCGAATTAGCGGCACAACCCCTCGGGGTCGGACGTAGCACAGCGGTTTGCCAGGAAGACGTTTCCTGTCCCGTGCTGATCCCAGAAGAGATCAACCGGTTCATTGCCGCGTGCCCGGTTGGCGATGATCCTGTTGAAGCTCTCGTCCGCGCCACCAAAATCGGCGGTTGAGAAGAGGACAATGCCGCCGCTCACCAGCGATTCGCCAGCAGGGGCGTTATCGTTCGTCGTGTTGGCGATCACCGTGTTGTGACTGCCACCGGCGATGAAAATGCCGAGACCGGAGAGCGGTGGCCCTTCTTCTTCATCCGCGCAGACAACGTTGTTGGCGTTGGCGGAATTGCCCACCAGCGTCCAGTTTGTCGCGCCGCTACCACCGCCGGTGTTGAGAATCCAGATGCCGACGCAGTTGCCGTAGACATCGTTTTGGACGACATGCCCATTCGATGCATCGCGCAGGAAGATTCCCGAGCCGACGTTATCGTACGACGTGTTGCCCTGGATGAAGGCCTGGGCATCTGGTGAGTCACCGACATAGATGCCGGCCTCGTGATTGCCATATGTCCAGTTTCGGGTGTGACGTTCGTGACTCGAAACGAAGGCCGCGATACCGTAGCCGGCGTTGTTGGCCGACTCCACCTGCCGAGTGGAGATATCTGCCGTCCCGAAGAAGACGATGCCATCGGCGGAGAAGTTGCGGACGGTGAGATCAGAGATGCTGATATCCCTCACAGTATGGTTGACCGTCGGTTCGCCGCCGGTTGCGAAATTCGCATCGGTAATGCAGATACCGATGACGCCGCCGCCTGGGGGCGAGTTCGGGTCACCAACTCCGCAGAACGGGTTCGGCGTCGTGGGCGGTTCAAGGATCGTTCGACCGGCGCCGGATCCACGGAGCGAGATGCCGTCTTTGGCGATGAGCAGATTTTCCTGGTACGTCCCCGGTTTCACGACGATGATCGTTCCGGGGGATGCCGCGTCGATGGCTGCCTGGATCGATTCGCCTGGCTGGACGACGACCGTCGCCGCGGCGGCCGGCAGCGCGAAGGTTGGCATGAACAGCGCGCAAATCAGACTGAGCACCAGCAGCATGGAACCCCGGATACGTCTACTCTTCCGTCCCATTGTTCCCTCCATATCGTGATGCGTAGCGTCTGGCAAACGTCGGACGGCGTGCGATCACTTTCGAGAGCAGTCGGACGAACGGGTCGTCTACGTCACCTCCAATCGCCGAGCTGGCCCACAGGTGGTTCATGCCTCAGTTGCTGGTGGACGGTCGCGCCGTAGAAGCCTGGCTGGCCTCCGATCTTCCCACCCTAGGTGTGCTCCGTTGCTATGTCAACTTAAATGGCAAGACTGTAGGGATGTGAGGTATCTGCTCCCCCATCGGCGATGAGCCTTGAAGAGGAACACGGCAACAAGGAGACGCGTTGCGGAGTTGTGCGTGGCCAAGGGGGGCGGCGGACTGAACTTCGTGCGCACCTGATGGGAGGAATTGATGTCCACTCAGCGCCAGCGTTCTCAGGATACTCGCTGGCGGAACGCTACCACGCTCGCTGCCACAAAGGGCAATCGGATTGCTGGCGCTGAACGGAGACTGGCGCGGATTACGCCTTGCTGTCGGACTCGGTTCGGTTGGCCAGGACCGCGGCGACGATGACGATGATGAACATGAGGGGCAACGCCGCGAAGATGGCGTCCTCGCCGAGTGCCAGATAGAACTCGCCGACCACCGTAATACAGATGGCCACCACGATCGCGACACAAACTGGTATAAGCAGGGACGGCAACCAGATCTTCTTCACGCCTGAAACCCCTTCGTTCGACCCGTTCTGATCGGCACAGTGCGACGTCGAGCGCACCAGCGCCGCGTCCGTCCCGATTATGGCTGACCGTGTGGCACACCGCAACACCGGCACCTGTGGTGAGGGCGCTACGTCGCAACTGGAATGAGCCAGGCCCCGACCAGCGCGCCGGCCACCCCGAGCACACTGATCAATGCTACGGCCATCGTGAGCCGTCGGGTCAGACACGGATCGCGACCGAGTCGCGCGATGACCGGCAGATCGACGAAGGCGCTGGCGAGCGATGCCAGAACCGCGCCGATCCCGGCGACATGGGGCAGCAATGTGCCGTGCGAGGCGAGTAGACCGGCCGAGGCGACCGAACTGGCACTGGAGACGAGTCCGCCCACGACACTGACGACATAGAAGCCGCTCTGCCCCAGCCCACGCTGTCCGAGATCTCCGGCGATTTCCAGTACAAGAAAGAGCACGCCAAACTTGAGCGCCGAGGAGATCGAGAAAGGCGAACGCAGCGCCAGGTTCACCTCGCTGTCCGGCTGGTCGTCGCGATGAACCCAGGCGAGGACCAGACTGACCGCGATCATGACCAGAAATGCCGGCAGCGTCGCGAGCACCGCTGCCGGTGACAGCACCGCGAGCAACACACCGTTGCGCAGCAGCATCGCCGCTCCGGCCAGCACCACCCCCTGGTAGGTGGCTTCACGGAGCTTCCCCGGCGCCTCACGGTGCCGGTTTGCCAGCTCGGTCGCCACGACCGTACTGTTGACCAGACCACCGAGAAAGCCAGCAACCGCCAGTCCGCGGGTGCCGTAGAGTTTGAGCAAAATGTAGTTGCCGAAGCCGATCGCCGCGATCAGGATCACCGTGATCCAGGCAGCGCGCGGATTTAGCAAGTCGTACGGACCGACCGTCCCGGTCGGCAGCGCCGGATAGATGACCAGCGCCAGCACGGCGAGCAAGATCGCCGAGCGGAGTTCCTCTTCCGTCAGATGTATCGTGAAGGTATTGAGCGCGCGCTTCCAGGCGAGCAGCCCGGCCGTGACAACCGCCAGCGCCGTCGGTGTGATCGTATGCCCCTGACCGACGAGCACGCCGATGAAGCCGGTGAAGAGGAGCGCGATCGAGGTCGTCAGTTCAAGACCCATCCCGGCGGACAGCGTCGCGACGGCCATCAGAATGACAAGCACCCCGATGAGCCCGAGCGCCAGCAAGGCGAAGCTGTTGCCGAGCAGCATGCCAACCGTCCCGAGCAACGTCGCGAAGGCGAACGTGCGGATGCCCGCTTCTTTGCCGCGTCGTTCGCGTTCCATGCCGATGAACAGGCCGAGCGCCAGCGCCAGCGCCAGGCGCTGGAGGATGGGGAAATATGGCCAGACGGTGGCATCGGCCATGTGACGAACCTTTCGGGTCCGATTCGTGGATACTCGTCGATCCGGTGTCGCCGATGGGCGCACCTCACGGCGTGGCGCCTGTGCCCTCGGGCGCCTGAATCAACGCGTGATCGCCCTTATCCACGAGGGTACCACCAGCGAGGCGCCCACGCTCGGGATCGAGCACGAAATTCGTGAGAATCGACCGAATTTCGGTGATATTCCCCACCAAGAATGCAATTCCGACGCCAGAGATGCCGAGTCGCCCCACTTTGAGCGGATTGGCCGGGCACCCCGTATACTGACCGGCAAGCCTGCTTAGTCGATGAGCGACATGATGCGTGTCATCAATCCATACGTCGAGATCATCGCGCACGAAACCGGCCGAATGATGAACCTACGGGGGTAACGGATGCGGACAAAGCGAACAGCTCGATTTGTGATCGGCTATGCCGGGGACGACCATACGGTCTATCGCGATGGCGAGGTGGTCTATGAGGATGATGCCGTCATCTACGTTGGGCATCGGTTCCCGGGTGATGTCGATGTCGCCTATGACCACGGCGACGCGATCATCAGTCCCGGCTTCATCGACCTCGACGCGCTGTTCGATATCGACCATGCGATCTTCGATACCTGGCTCGACGCCGATCGTCTCGCCGGGCAGCGCTGGTCCGAAGACTATTTTCGGCAGCCGCGCGAGACGTTTGCGTTTGAGGACGAGGTCTTCAAGCGGCGCTACGCCATGGTGCAGCTCATTCTCAACGGCATCACGACCGCCATGCCGATTGCCGCTGAGATGTCGCGTGCCTGGGCGGAGACGTACCACGAATTCGCCGCCGTCGTTGATCTGGCGGGTGAGCTTGGCCTCCGCCTCTATCTCGGACCGAGCTATCGCGCCGGGGTGAACGTCACGCGAGCCGACGGTACACCGGATGTTCTGTGGAATGAGAGGTTGGGTGAGGCTGGTCTCGACGACGCCGTGCGTTTCGTCCGCGATTTCGACGGTGCGCACAACGGCCTGGTTCGCGGCGCACTGCTGCCGGCCCGTATCGAGACGAATACGCTCGACATCTTGCGGCGAACCAAAGCTGCGAGCGATGAACTTGGCTGCCCGCTCCGCTTGCATGCCGCGCAAGGCGTGCAGGAAGTCCGTTTCCTGCGTGCATGGTACGGTAAGCGCCCGCTCGAGCTGCTCGATGAACTCGATTTCCTGGGACCGCGCACGCTCATCCCGCACGTCACGACGCTCGATCTGCCGGAGGCGGGTGGCGATTCCACCGGAGATCTGGCGCGGCTCAGAGATCGCGGAACGTCGGTTATTCACTGCCCGATGATCAGCATCCGGCATGGCGGGCTGCTCGATTCGTTCGATCGCTACCGGGCGTTCGGCATCAACCTGGCGCTCGGCACCGATACGTTCCCGCCCGATATGATCCGGGTGATGGATTACGGCAGCCTGGCCGGCAAGATCGTGGCGCGCGATCAGACGGCGGCCAGCGCCGCCGATCTCTACCGGGCCGCGACGCTCGGCGGAGCCCGCGCGCTGGGGCGCGACGATCTCGGACGGCTGGCGGAGGGTGCGAAAGCCGACATCACCGTAGTCAGCCTGGCCGACCTGCGCACCGGCCCGTACGACGATCCGATCCGCACCATGCTCTACAACACGAACGGCGCCTCTGTTTCGACCGTCGTCGTCAACGGCCGTACCATTATGGAAGACGGGCATATTCCCGGCGTCGATGTCGATGAGTTGCGTGGGCGCGCCCAACGCTATTTCGACGCCTACCGCGCCTCGTATACTGAGCGCGATTTCCGCCGGCGCGCGCCCGACGAACTCTTTCCCCCAGCCTTCCCGATCGTCCAGCGACCATGAGCGGAACATCTGACGCGATCGATTGAAGAAGAGACAAGGAGAAACCGATGAACGGGGATCTGCTCATCACGAATGTTCGCGCTCTGGACGGCAATGCCTGCGATGTCCAGATTCATGGCGGCCATATCGCGGCGATTGGATCGAATCTGAGTGTGCCGGCGGACGCGACCGTGATCGACGGCGGTGGCCGCCTGCTCTTCCCCGGCTTCGTCGATGCCCATACACATATGGACAAGACGCTGCTCGGGCTTGGCTGGTATCGCAACGAGGTCGGACCGCTGCTCACCGACAAGATCGAGAACGAACGCCGCCTGCGTCGTGAAGGCGGCATCGATTCCCATCAACAATCGAGTCGCCATGCCCGCCTCGCCATCGCGACCGGCACAACGCATATCCGCACCTTTGTCGATATCGATACCGAAGTCGGACTGCGCGGTTTCGAGGGCGTCATGCAAACACGTGAGGATTTTCGGGATGCGCTTGATATCCAGGTCGTCGCCTTCCCCCAGAGCGGCATGCTGATCCGTCCCGGCACCGTCGAACTCATGGATACGGCACTCGCCAACGGCGCGGCGGTGGTCGGCGGCCTCGATCCGTCAGCGATCGATCGTGACCCGGCCAAGCATCTCGACGTTATCTTCGGCCTGGCCGAGAAGTACGACGTCGATCTCGATATCCACCTGCACGAACCGGGCGATCTCGGCGCCTTTTCGGTCGAGCTGATTGCCGAACGGACGAAGGTCCTGGGCTGGCAGGGGCGTGTCGTCATCAGTCACGCGCTCTGTCTCGGCGGAGTTGATGATGCCTATGTTGGACGGTTGATCGACCTGCTACTGGAGAATGGCATCACGATCATGAGCCACGGCCCGAGCGGGCTACGGCCGGTGCCGTCGGTCAAGCGGCTCTATGAGGCGGGCGTGCCGATGTGTACCGGCAACGACGGCATCCGCGACGCCTGGGGGCCGCTCAACATGCCCGACATGCTGCTGCGCACGTTTCTGGTAGCCTATCGCAACAACCTGCGCCGCGACGACGAGATCGAGATGGTGCTCGACATCGCTACCCACGGCGGCGCCCGCGTCCTCGGCGACACAAACTACGGCCTCGTTCCTGGCTGTCGCGCCGACTTGGTCATTGTCGACGGCGAAACCCATGTCGAAGCGGTCATCGACCGTCCACCCCGCTGGCTGGTTCTCAAAGGCGGGAAGATCGTGGCGCGTGAGGGTGAGTGCGTGGTGTAATGGTTGGTTGAGCTACGACCGCACACTGGAGCGCTCACAAGAGCAGGCGGCGTCAGCTGTCACCGAGTTCGCGACGCACGAGTTCAGCGATGGCGTGAAGCTCATCGATCGCCTGTTGAGCGTCATCCGCCGATATATGAGCCCGAGGATCATATCGGGCTTGGAATCCCCAAACGCTAAGAACCGTGTAGTTCGCGGCGATTGTAGTCAGCTCCTGATCCTGACTAACACGAGGTGTTCTCTCTGCATGCGTTTTCGGGGCAAACCGATCGATTTTCCATAAGTACGCGTTGATATAGTGGACGGCGCTATAGAAGCTAATGACAACTGACCAGAGAATTTCTGGGGATTGACCAAGCGAAGAGTGTTCTGCGTTGGAATCTGCGAACCGCAACCTATCCGCGAAGCGTTGGTTGCGCTGGGCGAGAGCCAGATGCTCGCGCGTCGTCTCTTCCATGTTCAGTGCATATTGAAGAGTTTGGCATTGCGCGGTACCAGAAAGCTCAGGTCTGGGGAATCGGACAGGCGCAAATTGAGGAGACGGACGTCAAACAACGTGTTCGGGAACTTCTTGTAGAGTTCGCGCCCGAGGCCATGAATCCGTTTCTCGGTCTCGACATCTATCGGCTCCGTCATGATCCAAATTTCCGCGACCTCGCCAGTCTGATGCGTCCACATGCGACGGAACACGGACTTGTCTTCCGCGATCTCAAGTAGGTACCGCGCGATTTCCTCAACGGTGGCAACACGTGTGCTGATCATGAGCACTCCTTATCGCGGTCCGCGCAATCGACATGCCGCTTCTCTACTGACGCGTGCCGCTCTCACAATCTTAATGCAACACACCCACTGATTTCCATTCGCCGTACGAGCGATCGAGAGTTACTCCTTACCGTAGTAGCGATCCCACCACCATCGTAGTGGGTGCTGGGCGGCGGGCATGTACGAACCACGCTGCCGTAGGTTGTGTAACGCGGTAGTTATGGTTGCTGGTTCAACCCGCCGCCGTTCGGCCCAGCGCTTGATCAGTTCGAGCGATGAGCGTGTCGGTACGCGTGAACCGATTACGCGCAGGGCGACTCGGTCATCTGTCGCGATGGTGAAGCGACGGTGGATTGCTAATGCGGCGGTCATCGCCTCGCCATCGCCGAGTTCGAGCGTGACGTCAATGAACGTGTTCAGTTCCTCTTCGGATGCGTCCGGGACGACTCGGAGCAATCCGTTCCCCAGCGCATCGCTCAGATGGATCGGGATTGGTTCTCGCGCATCGTCTCCATCGCCACCTTGCCGGATGAAGAGTGATTCGCGATGTACATGACTGACAATGGCGGCAGGAATATCGAGCGAGCCAAGGATTTCTTCTTCATGGCCGCAGGCGAAGAGATTGATCAGTACACAGGCATCGAGGAACAGAAGGCTCCGCTCTTGGCTCATCGACCTGCCGAGGTCAAATCGTCCTCAAAGTCGAGAGCAAGCTGGTAGGCCTCACCATTGACGAAGAATTGGCCATACTCCAACTCCTCGACACGCTCACGGGCGCCGACCGGGTCCGTGCGCAAGAAGCGCGCGAGCCGTTCCTGCGAAAGTATCCCAGTGCGGAAGGCGCGCACCGCGAGCGTCTCGTAGCGACGTGGGAGCGTGCGCAGTTGACGGCTATCCACAGGAAGATCGAGGAGTGCGCGCGCCTTGTTCGCTTTGAAACCCTTCTCCCGCAACTCATCCCAGCTGCCGCCGCGAATAAGCCGTAGTTCTTCGAGCCGGAGCATCAGAGCCTGGAACGACACCTTGTAAAGCGCGGCGAGCGTCAGCACATCGGCCGGCGTGATCGGGCCCTCCTTGGCACGCTTTGCCGACTCAAAGCGACGGGTCAGACCTGCTGAGGGCATGAGAAAATACCGGGCGAAGCCATCGGCAAACCGCTCGCTCTCAGGCAGGCGCCGGTATACCTGTAAGACCGTGATCTCGGCTCGGTAGCGGTTGGTGAGAAAGTGGCCATACTCATGCGCGACGCTCCAGCGGCGCCGTTCCTCCGGGTGCTTGCGATTGACGGCAATGCAGCCGCCATACTCTTCGGTGTACACGAAGAGCCCCGCCAGCCGCGAATCGGAAAATTCTTGCGCGAAGATGCGAAGCCCGACATCGGTCTCCAGAATGCCCCAGAGATCGCCGATCGGCCCATCACCGAGACCGAGTCGATTCCGCTCCGACAGCGCGACTTCCTCGGCCGCGCGTTCCGGGTCGGAACCGGAAGTATCGTAGACCTCCGGATAGCGGCGCGGCAATGGCGAGTCGGTAATCCGTTCAAGCTCGACGTAGTCACGACAGAGCGCCTCGAACTCGCGCACATCGTCCTCACGTCGTTCATCGCGGTCGCTCGAATGTGGTCCCCGCGCAGAGCGAAATTGCACGATGAAGCTCTCGTGTGGTGGCAACGCGATTGGCCGCACCAACTCTCCGACCTGTCGGCCATAGAGAGCGGCGAGTTGCACGAGTTCACCCGGCTTCGGGCGTCGTTCACCCTTCTCCAGCGCCACAATCGTCGTCCGCGCCAGCCCAAGTGCGTCGCCCACAGCCTGCTGCGTCAGCCCACGTGCCTTCCGTGCATGCGTGAGCTGTGCGCCGAGAATTTCTGGATCGATGGAATCGAGTAGATGAACGCTCATTTGTTTGCTCTCTCGACGTATGGGAAGAGTTAGCCGTATTCTACAGCGAGAATGTCCGAAATGTCGAGATCAACAGAGCGTAGCGCGGCGAGGTAGCCGCGCCTGCCGGCTAGCGCCGTTTAGTGCTACACGGCAGGCGCCTATCGGCTTCGCCCTAGGCTCCGGTGAAGGCGGGCATGACGTCTTCGACGAAGCGCTGGAGCGGCTCGCGGTCGTAGGCGACCAGGGGGAAGTAGCCGATGACATATTCGACACCGGCGTCGACTAGCTGTCCGACGCGGTCGATGACTGCCTCCGGCGTACCAACCAATGCGCCGCTCTGCACGAACTCGTCGTACGTCTGTCCGGTCGCTTTGCGGAAGCGTTCCGTCGCTTTGGCCGGATCGTCTCCCTTATTAAGGAAGTGGATGATGAGGTTGCTCGATTTGACGATCTCGTTGTAGTCGCGGCCGACCGTCTCGCAGTGACGCTTGAGGACCTCGAGCTTGTGCCGCACGTTCTCGGGCGTGCCACCGGTATTGCTGGCATCGCCGTACTGAGCCACCAGCTTAAGCGTCACCTGCTCACCGCCGCCGCCGATCCAGAGCGGAATATGCGGCTGCTGTGCGCCTTTCGGCTCGTTGACTGGTTTGTCGATCGTGTAGTGCTTGCCGTGGAACTCGGGCGCGTCTTCGGTCCACATCTTGTGGATAATCTCCACCGCCTCGCGGAACATCTGCATCCGCTCGCGCGTTTCGGGGAAGCCGTCGCCGAAGCCGTACGCGTTCCACTCTTCGTCGTGCCAACCAGCGCCAAGGCCGCAGAGGAGCCGGCCGTGGCTGGCGACATCGACGGTCGAGGCGATCTTGGCGAGCAGCGACGGCTGGCGGTAGCCGTTGCAGGTGACCATCTGGCCGATCTTGACACGTGACGTATCGCGCGCCAGGGTCGCTGTCGCCGTCCAGCACTCGAAAGTCGTCTCCATCGTCGTCTCGGGGATGGTGTGGAAGTGGTCATAGAGCCAGATCGAATCCCACGGTCCGGCGTCGGCCGTCTTTGCGACCGCCGTCATCGCCTCGTATTTCTCGATCGGATCGGCGATTTCGACGAGGTCCATGCGCCACCCCTGTGGCACGAAACAGCCAAACTTGAGGGTCACAATCGCGCTCCTTCGTTCAGTGCAAGCCAGTTACGTTGCCGGACGATCGACGAACGAACGATTGTCGAGTTCCCGGCGGTCGGCCCACTGAGTCTATCTTCGCATGTTCCGGCCCCAAGATGATGGCCAACGGGAGATGCAATCTGGCGAAACGCTAGGTTGTGGTGGTGGAGGGGTGGGAAAACGTCGCGGCACATTCGTCGAGCCAGGCAAGGCTCGCTTCGAGCTGGCCCACGCGGAAGCGTAGGACGAGGCGGTCGAAATGGCGCTCCGGTTCCAGCTCCGCGATCGTTTGGTTGAGCTGGTCGATCAGAGCGCTGTTCGCTTCGCGCTGGCCGTGGAGCAGCGCATCGAGCGTCGCGCGGTCGAGCTGGCTGGCGAAGAAGAGTTTTGCCAGGAACTCGAGCCGGAACTCGCGACCGTGCTCGACCGGCGTCGAAACCCAACGTGCGAACGCATCCTCGCCGGCCGGAGTCAGATGGAGCACCTTGCGCGCGGGTCTCGCCTGTTGCGGCTCGATGACGCTGGTGACATAGCCTTCGTCTTCCAACCGCGCGATGTGGGCGTAGAGCTGGCTCTGCTTGACGTGCCAGACAAGCCCCATCTCCTCGGCCTGCATCAGCGTCTGATGCATCTCGTAGGCATGCATCGGCCGTTGCCGCAGAAAGCCGAGTAGCACATGCTCCATCGTCATCGGGATTTTGACCATCGGACTCAAAGCAGGCTCAAATCGCGAAGCAGCCAACGATGTACCGCAAGTATTGGGAAGCGGCCGAAGGGTGTCAAGCGTGATGGCGTGCGGGCCAACGACCCTGAGACTTCGTTCGCACTGTCTCGCTGGGAAATTTTTGACAGCGGGTGTTCAAGCTTAATACTCCTACGAGTTGACAACTCAATGACGCCATACTATTGTGAATCTGTCACTATAAGAGTTTGCAAGATTCATCGATTAAAGGGAAACATGGAAGGTCGTCTTCCGGACCATCACGTGCACGATGCAGTCAACATTGATTCAATGTTGGATAAAGTGTACATTATCGGACAGACGCGGTTGAATCGTCGTCAATTCGTCATTGGTACAGGCGCAACGCTGACAGCGATCGCTGTCGCGGTCCCCACAGTCGCTGCCTCAGCGAATGATGTGACCGGCGATGTCATACCGGGTGTTATCGAGCGCATTGATCCGCCGGATGCGCTCTATCTCCGCCGCTTGGGCGACGGCAGCGCCCCTCCCGTTGTCGAGTTTGAATCCGATGCCAGCTTTTGGAGAGCCGGACTGCCGGTTTCGCTTTCGTCATACGTTATCGGAGATGAGGTCGTAGTTCGGGGCCAGAGTACACGAGGCAGGTTTCTGGCCAATTACATGTGCACAATGTACCGCAAGATCGAGGGCGAGGTTCTTGAACGTGACGGAGGCGATCTTCGAATAGATGGCGCCGAGGTTGATGTTGCCCCCTCAACTTTGCCATGGAACGGTCCCAGGTTGATTGCCAAGCCGGTTAGCTCGTTGTCCTCCGGTGACCACATTGTTGCACTCTGTCGTCGAGATCCGACGACTGGCGAATTGATTGCGGCCCAAGTTGGTATCCGGAAGGATTCCTAGGAATGGGCGGTTTGGCGCTCCTTCTTCAGCTAATTGAGCGCGGGATTCACGTCGTCGCCAGAAATGCCGGTGCCCTCATAGGTGTTTGGGGACTAGGCGCTACCTTCTGTTATAGCGGGATGGCGAAGCTGCGCCGGCCGACGCTTGCCGCTATGGCCATCGTGGATTTTGGTGTCGGCCGAACGGTTCGTCCTGTCCTCGGATTGACGCTCGGGGCCATCGAATCAGTCCTCGGGGTTGGCCTAGAGCGGGCTGCATAGTAATAGGTTGATCTGATAGGCTTTCCTGATGAAAGCC
>CALAGB010000063.1 GCA_937891245.1 uncultured Thermomicrobiales bacterium
ATACGAGATTACAAGGTGACTGGAGTTCAGACGTGTGCTCTTCCGATCTCCCAGCTACAGGCGGTATCAATGTCGGTCGTCTTGACCTGCACGGCGATGTCGGTCGTCGTGATCTTGTCACCCGACGCCGGGGAAACCACGGTGATCGACGGCGTACCCTGAGCCGAGGCCGCCGGGCCAAGCGGAAGCGCGAGCAATACGACGACCGCGATCAGTTGCACCGCGCGCCGAACGGTACGGCGCTGACCACGCCACCGGCCGGAAAGGGGAATACGAAACCGCTCTGCTCTGGCCATGAGCGATTCCGCTTGTTGCGGCGATTCAGACCCAACTCTATAACGCATAGTGGTGTCTTCCCTTTCCTTTATCGACCACGCGTGCCCAGATGGACGCACGACTCTCCCGGTCCGAGAGATCTCCGCACCTATTCGCGCCGCGACCGTCTCTCGCCTCACTTCCCACTATAGGTGGGATGACGTAGAAAGTCAATGAAGTTCTTGACTTTCTTGATTAGTCGCATTGCGAGGGTCTATGATAGAACCGGTTAAAAAGGAGGCGGCATGAACGATCGGCGTTGGGACAGGCGCTTTCTCTCGACAACGCGCGGCCGGATTGTGGACCTGCTCCGGCGACACCAGAGCACCGTCGATGAACTCGCCCAGTCCCTGGGGCTAACCGACAATGCGGTGCGAGCGCATCTTGTCACCCTCGAACGAGATGGGCTGGTCGAGCGCAAAGGCCTCCGGCGCGGCGCGAGTAAGCCGGCCTACGCCTACGATCTAACCGGCGAGACCGAGCAGCTCCTCTCGCGCGCCTACGCTCCGATTCTCGACGCACTTCTCGCGGAACTCCTGGAGCGCGACGGCCCCGAAGCGGTCGATACGCTCTTGCAGACCGTCGGCAAGCGGCTCGCCCAACCGGCAGCGACGAACGGAAACGTCGAAGAACGACTTGCGCAGGGCGCTCAGGTCTTGAATGATCTGGGAGGACTCGCCGAACCGGAGGTAAACGGAGCAAACCTCTGCATCCGCGGATACAGCTGTCCGCTGGCATCGGTGTCTGCTCGCTACCCGTCCATGTGCCTGGCAGCCGCGTCACTTCTCAGCGAAGTCGTGGGCATCCCGCTGCACGAGGAGTGCGAGCGCGGTGAGAGTCCCCGCTGCTTCTTTGCCGGCGTGCGTCCACCGGAGGCGACGACCACGAAATCCTCCTGAGCCTGACGAAAATGGAGCCTCATCCGCCGCGGACCGAGCCTTCGGTTCACACTCGATACCCTGCGTCACATCACTGACTACTTCCAACCAACCTGGAGGGCATGCGAGCGTCCACCGGCCGCTGTCGCATCCACATCGCAGGGATGCGACGTCTGGCGCCCCCTTCCGGCATTCGCCAGGAAACGGTCGCAGCGTATGTCACAATTGCCTTGAATCTGCGGAACTTACACGAGGGAAGGCTGATATGGACAGTTCGGAAAACGGTTATGGCTTCTCAACGCGCGCCATCCACGCCGGTGAACATACCGACCCAACGACGCGTGCTCACAATACGCCGATCTATCAGACCTCAACCTATGCCTTCGATTCGCTCGAACAGAAGGAAGCGGTGCTCAACGGCGAGACCGGCTGGCTCTACACCCGTGGCGGCAACCCGACAACGTCCGCGTTTGAAGCGAAGATCGCCGAACTCGAAGGGGCCGAAGCAGCGGTCGCCGGAGCCTCCGGCATGGCGGTCATCATGGCCGCGCTTCGATCACTCGCCCGCACCGGTGACCACATCGTCGCCTCCGACAGCATCTACTACTGGGCCAACATCTATATGAACGAAGAGGCGCCGCTCGATCAAATCGGGGTGACGCGCGTCGACATGGCCGATCTCGACGCCGTGCGTGCCGCGATCCAGCCGAACACGAAAGTGCTCTACACCGAGTTTCTCTCGAATCCCGGAATCAAGATCGTCGATATTCCGGCGCTTGCCCGAATCGCGCGCGAGCATGACATCATCATGATCGTCGACAACACGTTCACCAGTCCCTATCTCTTCCGGCCGCTGGAGCATGGCGCCCATCTTTCGCTGCATTCGGCGACCAAGTACATCTGCGGTCATGGCGACGCGCTGGCCGGAGTCATCTCCGGCGATAAAGCGCTCATCGATCCGATCCTGCGCCAGATCGAGGTGCTCGGCTCCTGCATCAGCCCATTCAACTCCTGGCTGCTGCTGCGCGGCATCAAGACGATCGAGCTGCGCATGGAGCGACATTGCGACAACGCGCTGCAGCTTGCCCGCTTCCTGGAAAACCAGCCGGAAGTTGTGCGCGTCAACTACGCCGGTTTGGAGAGCCATCCCGGCCACGCCATCGCCAAACGGCTGATGGGCGGGCGCTACGGCGGCATGCTCTCGTTCGAGGTCGAAGGGGGCGCCGAAGCGGGCAATCGGCTTGCCAACGAGCTGAAGCTCTGCGCCCACGCCGTCAGCCTCGGTGACGTATCGACGCTCGTCTGGCCGTTCGGCGAGGAGTTGGTCCGCGTCTCGGTCGGTTGCGAAAACCCGCAGGACATCATCGGCGACTTCGAGCAAGCCTTTGAAGCGACCAAGGCGCAGGCGGTTTAGCGAAGCGCTGGCAGAGGCGCGGCGGCTGACTCAAAGCAGCCGCCGCGCCTCTGTGAGAGAATCCTATGACTCGGGGAACAGCTCGAACGACGTCAGTTCGCCAGGGGTTTGCGGCTCACCTGCGGGGGCGGGTGGCAGCGTATCGTGGTGATACTTGGCGTAGGCAACCTCGGCGACGTGACGCCCGACATCCGGGCTGACATGTTTGCCGGTCACGGGCAGATCACGACCGGCGATATGCAAAATCGCCTTGCCGTTCGCGCGTAGATTCTTGGGCCATTCACGCGTAAACCCGTCGCCTGACCGGATGAAGAGCCGATCACCATCCGGAAAGATCCAGATGATGCGCCGCGACGGGTTGCCGCTCTTTCGTCCAAAGGTCGTCAACTCCACCTCCCGATCGCGCCGGGCGGCTTCCAGGATCGCTGGCTCAAATACTGGCATGGATGTACTCCACTTCTGCCGATATCAAGGTCGTATGAGCGATTTCGTCGTATCATCCGGAGTACCGAACGAAGCAGTCGCTCACTCTCTAGATAGGTTGAGTCGCAGATCTATTTCCCGGAGCGGACTCGTCGTGCAACCGGAGTCGCCCCTAAGGAGGTACCACATGCCAACCATCGGCTTGATGAGTCCCGGCGAAATGGGGCACGCCATCGGCGCGGTGCTCGCGTATAACGGCGCCCGTGTGCTCACCAACCTGACTGGCCGAAGCGAACGCAGTGTCGAACGGGCGGCGAAAGCCCACATCGAAGATGCCGGTAGCGACGAGGCGCTCGTGCGGGAAGCGGACATCGTCCTCTGCGTTGTCGCTCCGGCGCTGGCTGGCGAGGTCGCTGGCCGCGTCACACGCGCGCTCGAGGAGAGCGGGTCGTCGCTCCTGTATGTCGATTGCAACGCCGTCTCGCCGCAAACGGTCCGACCGCTGGAGACGCAGTTGACGACAGCCGGCTCCCGGTTCGCCGATGTTGGAATCGTCGGCGGACCGCCGCCCCTCGATGGTCCTGGGCCACGTCTCTACGCTTCTGGCCCCGGCGCCGGGGAACTGGCGCAGCTCCGCCACTTCGGCCTCGACATACGCGTGCTCGGCCCCGACAGCGGCCAGGCATCGGGACTCAAGATGTGCTACGGCGCGTTGACGAAAGGACTGACCGCGCTTGCCACCGAATTGCTCGTCGCCGGACGCGCCCTCAATCTCGAAGCGCCGCTGATGGCCGAACTCCAATCGAGCCAGCCTGAGTTACTCGACTGGATCGAGCGCCAGATGCCGTCAATGCCGCCGAAGTCGGCCCGCTGGGTGCGCGAGATGGAAGAGATCGCCGCCACCTTCGAACTGCTTGGACTCCCACCCAATTTCCACCAGGGCGCTGCCGCCCTCTACCAGTGGATCTCTGAAACCGACCTGCCGGCGCAGCCGAAACGGACTTCGGCCGAGATCGTCGCCGAACTGCGCACGAATCTGCCGTAATGTACTCGCACAGAGACGCAGAGTTCTTAAGATAGAAAATGTCTGCGTCTCTGTGCGAGCAATTTTCCGGTCATACGCACGATTGCGAATGGTCGTCGCGGGCGGTACGATCTAGGCGAGGACGGACGGAGGAAGGCGCGGGCGATGCACGGCGAATACAAGACACCAGGGGGCAAATTGGTCGTCGTAGATCTCGAGGTCGTCGACGGCAAGATTTCCCATCCGAGTATTAGCGGTGATTTTTTCCTGGAACCACCCGAAGCGCTTGCCGAAATCGACCGGGCGCTCGATCAGCTCCCGGCCGGTGCCAGCGAAGATGCAATCGCCGAGCAGATTCGCGAAGCGCTTGAACCAGGAGTCGAGATGATCGGCTTCTCGCCCGAAGCGATCGCGCGCGCGGTTCGGCGGGCGCTCTCATGATCGAACGCTTCGAAGATCGCTGGACGCAGTATCGCTGGAGGCTGATTCGCGGCGAGCCGGTCGCGGCGCCGGTTAACCACGCCATCGACGAGGTACTCACCCGTGCCGTCGGCACCGGCCGGCGCGAGCCGACGCTCCGCTTCTGGGATCGCCTGCAACCGGAAGTCGTGATCGGTCGCTTCCAATCGGTGCGGAACGAAGTCAACGAAGATGCGGCAAGCGAACTCGACATCCCGGTGACGCGCCGCATCACCGGCGGTGGTGCCATGTACGTCGAGGTACCGAACGTCATCACCTACTCGCTCTACGTCCCACTCGACCTTGTCGCCGGAATGTCGTTCGTCGATTCGTATGCGTTTCTCGATAACTGGGTGATCCGCGCGTTGCAGTCGCTCGGGATCGACGCCTGGTACGAGCCGATAAACGACATTACGTCAAGCGGAGGCAAAATCGGCGGCGCCGCCCAGGCACGTCGTTTCGGTGCGGTGCTGCATCACACGACGATGTCGTACGATATCAACTCCGACCGGATGCTTCGCGTGCTCCGCATCGGCAAAGAGAAGCTGAGCGACAAGGGAATCGCGAGCGCCGCCAAGCGCGTCGGTCCGCTCCGCCTGCAAACCCAGCTCCCGCGTCAGGCGATCATCGACCGCATGATCGACGAGTTCGCCAACTCCTACGGGCTCAGCGACGATCAAATTACCGAGGGCGAACTGAGCGCCGCCCAGGACCTCGCCACCTACAAATACGCCACCCCCGAATGGACCTTTGCCGTTCCATAGATGCGGATCGCGACATGATTGACGTACGCAATCTGTCAAGCCGGCATTGGGCGAAACTCGTCTCCACCCGTCGCTGTTCCGGCGATAGCGTCCTCCCCGTTCGGGCGAGGCACCGCTGATGGAACAGACCGACGTTCGACCACGACCGAACCTTGCCCGCGCGATGGGACACGCGCCCGGGCAAGGTTCGGTCGCCTGCTGGGGGCGCCAATCGCACCCGATCGCGGACGCGGGGTCGCACGGAACAGCGCACGACCAAGGCGAGAAGACACACTCTCTCCGGCAGGCGACAGTGCAAATGACGAGCATTCTGACGATGTCTCCCGTGAAATCTTTGACGGATGACCATATCCATGCTATGATGTGGACATTCTGACCGAATTACCAGGTGACCCGCGCGAAGTGGAGGCGGACTTGGCGGACGAGTTCGAACTCGACGATCTTGATTTCAAGATCATTGCCCAGTTGCAGAACGATGGGCGGAAGCAATCAACCGAGATTGCCCGTGCGCTCAAGGTGCCGCGCACGACGGTGGCTCGCCGGATCGACCGGCTTGTCAACGAAAACATCATCACCATTGCCGCATTCGCCCATGGCGATCGAATCGGCCTGCCGATCCAGGTCATGATCGAGATCTGGACCGATAACGCGCGCCACGAAGCGGTCATCGACGAGCTGGTCGCGCTCGACGAAATCCGCTGGCTCGGCGTCGCCTCCGGTCCGTTCGATATTCTGGCCGAGGCGATGGTCCGTTCCCACCGCCACCTGCGCCAACTCCTGCTGGTCAAATTGGGCAACCTTGAGGGGATCACGCAGGTCCGTACGGCGCACATCCTGGAAGTTCGCAAGTTCGCCTTCGATTGGGAACGAATGCGACAAGCCGGCATTGATGCCGAGCACAGCGAACTCGACGAGACCACGGGCCAAACGAAATCGATCCCCCGCTAGAGATCGGAGCACGTCCAGGCATCCGAACCTCGAGCAGGCTCGGTACATTCTCATCTCGACCGTTT
>CALAGB010000064.1 GCA_937891245.1 uncultured Thermomicrobiales bacterium
TCCTGGTGCACCTGCTCGACCGCCAGCACTTTTTCGCGGGCTCCCGCTTCGCCAACCGACGAGCCATCGAGTCCAAGGGCGGCAACATCTATGCGTTCCAGCGGCTTCTTTTTCGCCTGCATCATCCCTTTAAAGGACGGATAGCGTGGCTCCGCGATACTGGCGGTAACCGTCAGCAACGCCGGGAGCGACGCTTGGATCGTGCGATAACCGCTCTCGGTATCTTGCTGCGCCGAAATCAAAGAGCCGTCGACCGTGACCGACCGAGCGAAGCTGACCAACGGCAGATCCAGCAGTTCGGCCAGCGCTCCAGGAACCATCCCGGTATAGGCGTCGGTGCTCTCGGTGGCGCAGATCACCAAATCGGGCTGTTCATTCTTAAGTACAGCCGCCAACGCGCGCACTGTGCTGACGACGTCCGAACCGGCGAGCGCGTCATCGGTGATAAGCGTCGCACGGTCGATTCCCATCGCCATCGCGCGACGCAGAGCATCATCGGCGCCGTCCGGTCCCATGCTGATAGCGACCGTCTCTCCGCCGTGCTCTTCAACCAGCGTGAGCGCCGTTTCGACGCTGAATTCATCGGACGGATCGAGGATCGATTGGCCGCGGTCACGGACCAATCGCTTTGTGCCTGGATCGACGACCATTGGCATCGTCGGATCGGGGATATGCTTGACGCAGACACAGACTTTCATAAACTGCTGCTATCCTTCCGGGTCGTTCGATCGAACCCTTCAATTGGGAGCGTTGATCCAGTCACTGTGTGGTGCAGGCAGAGCTGCCGGTACCGTCGCCAGTAGTCGCGCCGGGCACGAGCGTTGATAGAGGCGCGTTTTGGCGATGATATAAGAGGCGCCGGTGCTTTTCAACAGCCGGGCATGCTTCGGCCGTTCACGATATCGACATATGATGTTGGCAGGTTGTGGGCTTTTCTGTTGACGCTCTGCAGAGAAGAATGTAGCGTATGCTCAGACGGAAATGGTGAGATAGGTGCACCGTGCGATGTACCGTGCTCCGACCGAAGATCATCGCTGGTTCGGAGTGGTATCGGCGGGCCGCCGGGCTCTCGATGGAAGTCGCCACCGGAGCGACCATGAACCGACGGGGCGATGGAGCGATCAGGGAGGTTCTCCGCATGGATCTCAATTACACCGCTGAAGATCAGGCGTTCCGACAACACGTCCGTGACTGGCTCAAGGAAAACCTGCCGCGCAAAAAGCCCGAGACGATGGATGAAAAGCGTGAGTGGCACACCAAACTGTATGAAGCAGGCTTTCTCGGCATGGGTTGGCCGAAAGCATACGGCGGCCAGGAAGCGCGTCCGATGGAGCAGGCGATTGTCGGCGAAGAGTTGGCGCGAGCCGGTGCTCCCGCATCGTTAAACGGTCTGGGCATCTCGATTTTCGCCCCAACGCTTATTCACCACGGGACCGCGCAACAAAAGGCCGATCACGTCAAGAAGATCCTGACCGCCGAAGAGATCTGGTGCCAGCTCTATTCCGAGCCGAATTCCGGTTCCGACCTCGCGTCGTTGCAATGCCGCGCCGATGTCGACGGCGACGAGTTTGTGATCAACGGCCAGAAGATCTGGACCAGCGGCGCCTACAACTCCGACTGGGGCATGATGCTGGCACGTACCGATCGCAACGCGCCGAAGCACAACGGCATCTCTTGCATCATGATCGACATGCACGCACCGGGAGTTGAAGTTCGCCCGCTCAAACAGATCAGCGGCAGCCAGGAGTTTTGCGAAGTCTTCTTCACCAACGTACGTGTCCCTGCCGACAACCTGGTCGGAGAAATGAACTCGGGCTGGCGTATCGCTCAGACGACGCTTGGCTACGAGCGTGGCGGCAACTCGCTCAGCCGCGTCTCGCGCATGTTGCAGTCGTTTGATCGCTTGCTCGATGTCGCACAAACGCTGCGCGTCGACGGCACGCGCGCCATCGATGATCCGATCATCCGCCAGAAGCTCGGCGAAATCTATTCTGAGATCGAGGTACTCCGCTATTCGTCGCTGCGCATTTTGAGCAGCCTCGAAAAGGGTCAGCGCCCCGGTCCGGAGTCATCGATCGCCAAGCTTCACTATTCCGAACTCGACAAGCATATCCAGGAAGTGATCATGGATATCCTCGGTCCGTACGGCCAGCAGATCGGTGGCGGACCGGACGAATTCAAGTTCATGACCGACAGTGATGAGTACGGTGAATCGGGAAGTTGGGCATACACCTTCCTCTATTCGCGGGCCGGCACGATCTACGCCGGTTCATCGGAGATTCAGAAGAATATCCTCGGCGAGCGTGTCCTCGGCCTGCCAAAAGAAGTGCGTGCCGACCGCATCGATCTCGCGCAGCGCGCCGCGGCCGGCGCGAAGGGGGCGGAGTAAATGGACTTCGATTTCACCGAAGATCAGGTGATGCTGCGCAATCTGACGCGTGAGTTTCTGACCGAGCAGTGTCCGGTCTCGCATGTGCGCGCCATGATGAATGACCCGCGCGGCTACGATCCGGCCATCTACCAGCAGTTGATCCAGCTCGGAATGCTCCCGTTTCCTGAATCG
This sequence comes from uncultured Thermomicrobiales bacterium, assembly GCA_937891245.1. Classification (GTDB taxonomy): domain Bacteria; phylum Chloroflexota; class Chloroflexia; order Thermomicrobiales; family Thermomicrobiaceae; genus CALAGB01. The sequence goes on from CALAGB010000064.1 coordinate 2,564, forward strand.
TACGGCGGGTCCGGGCTTGGCATGATCGAGCAAGCGATCATTCTGGAGGAGATGGGCCGCATTCCGTATCCCGGCCCCTACTTCGCCACCGTCATCCTCGCCGGTGCGGCGATCATGCAGTCGAACGACACGAACGCGATGTCGCGCTATCTTCCTGACATTTGCAACGGCGACTTCACGATGACCCTCGCCTTCCTGGAAGACGCCATCGGCTGGGGACCGAGCGAAATCTCCATGCCGATGACGAAAGAAGGTGGCTTCTACCGGCTAAGCGGTGTCAAACGTTTTGTCCCGTACGGACAGACCGCCGACGTGATTCTCGTAGCCACGCGCACCGGTGGTTCCAGAGAGGAAGGCGTTTCGCTCATCGCGGTACCGCGCGACGCCGCCGGTCTGAGCATTGAGCCGGACGTGATGATGGATATGTCGACTCGCACCGCCGGCCTCAAATTTGATGATGTCCATGTGCCGATCGAAAATCTGATCGGGATCGAGGGTGAAGCGTGGCCGGTGCTGGAAGCGACCCTTCGCGTCGCGTCGGTCGGGGCGGCCGCCGAAATGCTTGGCGCATCACGCAAGTCGCTCGAAATGTCCGTTGACTACGCCAAGGTCCGCAAACAGTTCGGCCAGTTCATCGGCCAGTTCCAGGCGGTCAAGCACAAACTCGCCGAGATGCTGCAGAAGGCCGAAGCGGCGCATTCGGCGGTCTATTACGCCGCTTGGGCGCTGGATGCCCACGCGCCGGACTCGATTTTGGCGGCATCGGTCGCCAAGTCGGCGCTCAATGAAGCGTCGCGCTCCGTCTGCGGTGAGGCGATTCAGGTGCATGGCGGCATTGGGTTCACCTGGGAGTACGACCTCCATCTCTACTTCAAACGCGCCAAGCATCTCGAGCCGTTCTACGGCAATACCGAGCATCATCGGGAGAAGGCGCTGCAGGAAGTGCTGGCCGGTCGTGTCGCGGGCGCGACTGCCTGACGCGTTGGGCTACAGAGTGGAGGGACGCGACGTTGAGCGATTCGCAAACGAACGAGGACCGCGTCGTAACCAGCGTCGCGGAATTGAAGGAGTTAGTCGGCCAGGAGTTGAGCGTTGGAGACTGGGTCGAAATAACCCAGGATCGCGTCAACGCCTTTGCTGACGTGACGGGTGACCACCAATACATCCATGTAGATCCCGAGCGCGCGAAACAGACATTCTTCGGTGGAACGGTCGCGCACGGGTACCTGACGCTCTCTCTGTTGCCGATGCTTGGCGCCAACCGCCACGGCATCAAGATCAACCTCAACGGCAAGATGGCCGTCAACTATGGTCTGAACAAGGTTCGCTTTCCGGCGCCAGTGCGCGTCGGTAAGCGCATTCGACTGCATACCAGGCTGATCGCGGTCGAGGAGATCGGTGATCGGGCCGTGCAGACGACAAACTTGCAGACCATCGAGATCGAGGGAGAAGAGAAGCCGGCCTGTGTCGCGGAGACGCTCGGTCGGATCTATTTCTAGGCAACCGCTCATCGGTTGCCGCACGGTTCAGACCGTCATTCGGTTGAGTGGCGGTTCGCTTCAATGAAGAAGCGTGACGAACCAGTGGCGCGGCGCGGCGCCGTCATCTTGCGCTGTGTTCGAGACTTCGGACGAACGAACCCCGTTCGAAGCGGAGGCATCTGGGTGAGGATGTGCGCATGAGCGGATCGCGGACCTATACAACAGATCAGTCGGATCGGCACGTCGATCGAATCGAAAGTGTCACGAATGGACGCGACTCAGAGTCCGTCGCGTTTACCGCCGCGATGCGCGCGCTCTTCCATCCGAAGCGCATCGCCATTGTAGGGACAACGCCGCGTCCCGGCTTCGCCAACAACATCCATGGCGGTATCATCCGCGGTGGCTACGAAGGCGAAATCATCGGCGTCACACCGCGACACCAGGAAGTCATGGGGGCGGTCTGTTACCCGACGATCGATGCGATTCCCGGTGGCGTCGACAAAGCGATCGTGGTGGTGCCGAGCGGACTTGTGCTTGATGTGCTGGCGCAGGCCGAGCGTTCCGATGTCAAGGCGCTCAACATCATCACTAGCGGCTTCGGCGAACAAAGCGACGAGGCCGCGATGGAACGGCAACGGGCCGTCCGAGATTTCGCGCGTCGCACCGGCATCCGCGTCGTCGGCCCCAACTGTCTCGGCATCATCAGCACGCCGGTCAAGATGGTCGCCAAATCGGGACCGTACACCACGGTCCGTCCGGGACCGATCGGTATCGTCTTCCAGAGCGGGCTGCTCGCCTACAGCATTGTCATTCCGCCGCTGGAGCGCGAGTTTGGCTACAGCTATGTGGTGACGACCGGCAACGAGGCGGACCTCGATGCCGCCGATTTCATTCGCTACATGGTTGAAGACGACGAGACAAAGGTCATCGGCTGCTTTATCGAGCAGTTCCGCGACCCGGAAAAGCTTCTTCGGGTCGCCGAAGCGGCCGCCGAACGGCAGAAGCCGATCGTCGTCCTCAAGGTTGGCCGCTCGGAAGCCGGACGTCGTGCCGCGCGCGCCCACACCGGCTCGCTTGTCGGCTCGGACGCCATCGCCGACGCCGTCATGCGCCAATCCGGCATCCTTCGCGTCTACAGCCTCGATGAGATGACCGAAACGTTGGCGGCCCTGCATTCGAAGCGGCTGCCCAAAGGCCCCGGTGTCGGCACGATCTTCGTTTCCGGCGGCGCCGGCGGGCTGATCTCCGATCTCAGCCAGGACCTCGGCATCTCGCTGCCGGAGCTGGCACCTGAGACGGTCGAAAAACTAAACGCGGTCATTCCGGAATACGGGACGGTCGGGAATCCGCTCGATACGACCGGTCAGGCCGGATCGCAGCCCGAGATCATGGAGGGTTCGCTCGCCGCTATGGCGGAAGACCCGAATATTCACACGGTGATTTACGGTCAGGCATACCCGAATCGGGTCGATCTCGCGAGTCCGGTCGGGGAAGTGCTGCGTGCCATGCCGGAGAGTCACCCCGATAAAGCGTTTCTCATACTCTCACTTGTCACCGGGCCGGTCGCGGACGGCTCTCGACGCGGCGTTGAACCGGATGAGCCAACCATGAAGTGGGACGGCGTACCTTTCTTACAAGGCGCTGAAAACGGTCTACGAGCTGTGCGGGCGCTCAACAATTACGCCGAGTTCCAGCGATCACGCGCGACGACCATGCGGCCATCCGCGACGCCGAGCGCACACGCCGCGGAAGCACGCGCGATCGTACATGCCGCCGCCGGGCGAGCACTCGTCGAACGCGAAGCGAAATCGTTGCTGTCGCTCTACGGTATCCCGGTCACCCGTGAGCAATTGGCAACGACCGCCGACGAAGCAGTGGCCGCCGCCAATGCCACCGGCTACCCGGTCGTCCTGAAGATCGAATCGCCGGACATCGCCCACAAAACGGAAGCAGGCGGGGTATTGCTCAATCTCGCCGACGCGAACGCGGTACGTCGCGGTTACGAGCAAGTCGTGGCGAGCGCACAAGCCTACAACCCGTCCGCTGAGATCAGCGGAGTATTGGTGCAAGAGATGATTTCCGGCGGGCGCGAACTGATACTCGGAATGTCGCAGGACCCCGATTTCGGACCGGCGATCGCGGTCGGCCTCGGCGGTATCTTTGTCGAGGTGCTCAAAGACGTGTCGCTCGGGGTACCTCCGTTGAGCGAACGCGATAGTCGCTCGATGCTCTCCCGTCTTCGTGGTGCCGCGGTTCTCGAGGGCACACGGGGACAGGGACCAGCTGATGTCGACACGGTCGTTGACATCCTAGGCAAGTTCTCGCAACTCTGCCTTGACCTGCGTGACGACGTAAGCGAGA
>CALAGB010000065.1 GCA_937891245.1 uncultured Thermomicrobiales bacterium
GCCGCGACGGCTGCCGCCGCACCGCCGCTCGAGCCGCCGGCCGTGCGTTCCAGCGCCCAGGGATTGCGCGTCTCACCGAAGTCGGGATGCGGATATCCGTAGGCGAACTCCATCATATTTGTCTTGCCAAGCAAGACCGAGCCGGCCTCCGCCAGCCTTCGTATGACCGTTGCGTCCGTCTCCGGTACGTTGTTTGCCAGGATGCGGGCGCCGCCGGTCGTGCGGATACCGGCCGTGTTGTAGAGATCCTTGACGGCGAGGGGAATGCCGAGCAGCGAGGAGCGTGCCCCGTCGCGCAGGCGAGCGTCGGCCGCCTTCGCCTCTCGGAGCGCCGAATCGCGCAGCACCGTGATGAACGCGTTGAGCCGCGCATCAAGCGCATCGATCCGTTCGAGCATCGCCTCGGTCAGTTCGACCGACGAAACCTCACGGTTGTCGAGCCGCGTTCGCGCGCCCACCAGCGAGAGAAACGCGAGTTCGTCGTTACTCATTGTCGCCGTCCGATGCCTCGCGGACCGGCGCGAAGATCGTCGCGGGTTCGGTTTCGCCGAGCCGCATGGCGCGGATCGCTTCGCGTCCGGCGACTGCGGCTTGATACATCTTCGCGATCCCAGCGACGTCTGTCGGAGGTATGTTGACGCCAGAGTTGATGCGTAGCGCGGCTCCGGGGTCGGGTTGGGTGTCGTTGCGTGGTGTCATGGGAATATGCTCCAAGGATTGCGCCGCGGTCGGCGCTCGATACGGTTCAGGGATCGAGCCGATTGTCTCCGATCGCCACCATTCACGCCAGCGGGTGATGCCCTGGTGTTCCGTTTTGCACGGCACGCCGTGATTCGTTACGCTCGTAGAAGTCAATGAGCGGATTGGAGCAGGCGGTGGACAGCGCGGACATGCATGGGCGACTCATCAACGTGCCGGGACGGCAACTCTTCGCCGTCGAACAGGGGGATGGCTCGCCGGTCCTTTTCCTGCACGGCATCCCGACGTACTCCTATCTCTGGCGCGATCTTCTGCCCGTCGTCGCGTTGAATCATCGCGCCATCGCGGTGGATCTCTCCGGCTTCGGCCGGTCGGAAAAGCGGCCCGGCTGGGATTACTCGGTCGCTGCGCAGGCGGATGCCGTGCGCTCGTTACTGCGTCAGCTCGATATTGAGCGTGTGGCGCTCGTCGCGCACGACCTTGGCGCGTTGGTCGCGGTTGAACTGCTCGCGCGTGAGCCAGAGCTCTGCTCGCATCTCGTGCTCCTCAACACCAGCCTGCGGCCGGCCGCCTGGAGCGGTGGCCTCTCGCCGCTCTCGATCCTGCGTCTGCCGCCGGCGGGAGGACTGGCGCTGGCGCTCAGCCGCCGCTGGATGCTGAAACGAGCCATGGCGCTTTATGTCGATCGCCGCGACCGGCTAACCGATGTCGTTCTGGATCGGTACTGGTGGCCGTTCGACCATGGTTTCAAGGGAACGTTGCTTAACCTGTCGCGTCATCGCTTCGCCGCACCGGATGATTTCGAGCGCTGGCGCGATACGCTGCAGCGACTCACGATTCCGGCCTTGATCGTCTGGGGAGCCGACGACCCAACCTTCCGGCTGGCTGAGATGCACGACCTGGCGGCATTGCTGCCACACGCTCGCGTGCAGCCGATCACCAACGCCAATCATTTTCTGCAAGAAGACAAGCCGCAGGCAGTAGCGCGGCTGATCAATGCGTTTCTCGCCGGGCTTGATTGACCTCCGACGGGCGTGCATACCACTGAAGGGTGTTCAGAACAGGCTTCTGCCCGATCAGTAGAGCGTGGTTGTGAGGGACCCCGGGAGGAGACACGCTCCTCCCGACGGTCCGGCGCGATACGGCTCTAGCCGTTGAATTCCGAGACGAGGCGCATGGAAGCGCGCAGCGCGTGCTCGATGCGGTTACGCTGGCGAATCAGTTTCGTCTTGAGGAAGCGGAATTCGTCGCTCGCCGGATCGAGCGTGGCGAGTTGTGCGACCTCGCGCAGCCCAGGGACCGGCTGCGTACCGAGCGCCAGGTCTTGCTCGAACGGCCCATTTGCCGTGAAGTTGACTGGCACCAGATTTCGTCCGAGGTCCATGAGGAGTTGATTCGATCGTGCTGCCGGCGCTTTCGTCAGATCGGTGGCGCGGATGCGCGTGGCGAGATTACTCGCCAACTCTTTCGTCTCTGATAGATCGAGCGCGCTGTTGGCCACCCCGATGTAGCCGTCGATGGCGTCGGCGATCTCGTCCGCCAGCGCGGCCATGTCGAGCGGCATGCGGTCGACGGTGCACAAGCGCCAGAGCGTCTCGGCGTAAATCCCGGCGTCGCGCACGAGATTGTCATCGTCGATCTTGTCAAGCGTGTCCTCGGTCGTGTGCCACCACCAGCCGAGGCCGCCGCCCTTGGCCCCGCCGCCGAGCAGGCTGGCCATCGCCTTGAACATCTCCGAATCTTCGATCCCCTGCTCCGACAGTGAGGCAAGTACCGAGGAGATGCCGTGACCCCAGAACGACTGGTCGCTCGAGCGGCTCATCCGCCGGTAGTCGAGGTCGACATCGACGGTGTCCTTCAGCACGTCTCGGGCGAAGGCATACGTCTCGGGCATGACCGGCGCCTCGCTCAGCACGACCGCGTTTTTGGCACCGACCGAGTCGATGTTGACATGCACGGCGCAGCGCTCGTTCAGATCGTGCCAGAAGGTGTCGGCGTACCAGGCGGAGCTGGCGTACCGGCCGTGCGAGTGACCCGACCAGAACGCCATACGCAGGCCGCGATAGAGATTGTCCTTGCGCTCGGCGATGAGGCGTGCGACTTCGAGCTGCGTTGCGTTGGCGGTGCCGTTATCCATGGCGCCGTAGTGCCAGGAATCAACGTGCCCGCTGAACATGACGAAGGTGTCTTCGGTCTTGCCCGGCAGATCGGCGGTGAGCGTCGGAATCTTGCACCAGGCGAGGTACGGTTGCGTCATCAGGCGCACCGTCACCGTACCATCGGCCATCGCGGCGCGGATCTTCTCGCCGTCGACCTTGGTGACGCTGACGGCCGGAAGCTTCGGCAAGAGATCGGCGGTCTCCGGGATCGGCGTGCCCCAGACCGGTGAGATGCACATTTCGTGAATGTAATCGTCGTTGATGTGAATTTGGGCGATGGCACCCGCGTTCTGCGAGGCGAGCGTCTTGTCCGGCATCGCCAGGCCGTCGCTGACGACGATCTTGCCCCGCACGTCGAGCCCGGCGTAATCGGCTTCCTTGCCCGCTCCGACGTAGACGAGTTCGCCGCTCACTCCTTCATCGCTGGTCAATGGGCTGAGCGAGTAGCCGTTGCAGGGGATCGTCTGTTGGTCCGGCGACGTGATCTCCAGCGACGACTTGCCGGGGTACCCGATGAGCGCATCGTTTTCGTACCGCTTGACGTCGTAGCCCCACGATTTGAGCTCGCGCTCGATATGATCGAAGGCTTTGGCTTCCTCGGGAGTGCCCGATAGCCGCACATACTGCGCGATCTCATTAAGATGTCGCTTCAGCTCTGATATGGAAACATCGGATACGATCTGACTAGCCATATGATCCCTCCCTGTAATCGGCTGGACGCCGCGTACTAGGCGTCCAACCCCTCGGCGACATGCGCCGGCTTGCCGTTAATGATGACGTGCTCCACCTTGGTCATCACGTCGAACGGATGACCGGAGAGGATGATGACATCGGCATCCTTTCCCTTCTCCAGGCTACCGACGCGGTCCGCCACGCCACTGACGATTGCCGCGTTGATCGTGATCGCCTTGAGCGCTTCTTCTTCCGGCATCCCCTCGCGGCAGCAGAGCCCGGCGAAGACCGGCAGCAGCGCGGTGCTGGACGTCGCATCCATGTGAATCGCAACCGTCACGCCCGCGGCTGCGAGCAGCCCGGGGTTCTTGAAGGTCATCGGCGACATCTCGATCTTCGGACGGCCGACATGGAACGGCCCAACGCTGCACGGCACTCCCGCGTCGGCGATGAAATCGGCGATCTTCCAGCCCTCGGTGACGTGCTCGATGACCGCATCGAGGCCGAATTCTCGTGAGAGCCGGACGGCGGTGACGATGTCCTGGGCGGCGTGCGCGTGGATGCGCGTCCGTTCTTCGCGCCGCAGGCCGCGCACGACCGCTTCCATACGCAGATCGCGATCGGGCAGCTCTGTTCCCTCGCGTTCGGCCTTCTCGACCGAACGGGCATAGGCCTCACCTTTGAGCAACGCTTCGCGAATGAGCGCCGCTTCGCCCATTCGGGTCACCGGGCTCTTGCGCTGGTCGCCGTACACCCGGCGCGGATTCTCGCCGAGCGCCATCTTGAGTCCGCACGGATCGCGCAGGATCATATCCTCCACCACCCGCCCGACTGGCTTGATGGCGACCCATTCGCCGCCGATCAGGTTGGCACTGCCGGGTCCGGTCAACAGCGTGGTGATGCCGGCCTGCAGTACATCCTCGAAGGCGCGATCGAACGGGTTGATGCCGTCGATGGCGCGCATATGCGGCGTCACCGGCTCGGACGTTTCGTTGAAGTCACGCCCCTCCCAGGCAACGCCGTCTCCCCAAATACCGACGTGCGAGTGCGATTCGACATAGCCGGGCATCACGATCTTGCCACCGGCGTCGATCGTCTCGGTTCCGTTCGGTATGACGACGTTCTCGTCGACATCGACGATCTTGTCGCCGTCGATCAGCACCGTTCCCCGCTCGAACGTCTGACCGGCCATTGTCATGACCTTGCCGTTGGTAATCGCGAGCATTCAGTTACCCTTCTCCACCGCGACCGATCTCGCGCCATCTTCGCCGAAATGAGGCGGCGCGTCAACGGGGAGCAGGCTGGGCGAATTGCGCATCACGCTGGCGCGTGGCGGTGAAATGCGACGCACTCTCGCGCGATCGATGTCGCTTGTGTCATGATGTGCCGGTCGATAGGACGGAATGCAATCGGTATGGAGAGGGAGCAGTGAATGGCAACAGAGCGGGGTGTGCTGGTTACCGGAACGGGCGGTCGCATTGGGGCGGCAATCGCGCGGGAGTTCGCTGCGCTTGGCGACCATGTCGTGCTGTCGGACGTCGACGGCACTCGGATGGAGCAGACGGCGAAGGCGATCTCCGATGCCGGAGGCACAGCAACGACCATCGTCGCCGACATCTCGAACGAGGCGGACGTCAAGCGTCTGGCGGCTGAGGCGATCGAGGCCGCCGGTCAGATCGATGTGCTCGTCAACTGCGCCGGTATCTTCCCCAACTGCCCGGTGATCGAGATGGAAACCGAGGAGTGGAATCGCGTCTGGGGCGTTAATCTGAACGGTCCGTTCTTCCTGACGCGTGCCATCGGGCGTCATATGGTCGATAACAAGATTCAAGGTTCGATCGTCAATATCAGTTCCGGTGCCGGCAGTTCGGCTCGCACCGGCGGCTCGCACTACTGCGGCTCGAAAGCGGCCATCAATATGTTCACGAAGGTGCTTGCCATCGAGCTTGGCCCCTACGGCATCCGCGTCAACGCGGTCGCACCCGGCCTGGTGCTCGACAACGTCATGAGCCTGCCGGCGCCCGATTACACCCACGAGTACGTGGCGACGCTGCTCAAGGGGATTCCACTGGGTCGCACCGGCGAGCCGGAAGATATCGCCCACATGGTCGTCTTCCTCAGTTCCGACAAAGCGAGCTGGGTGAGCGGCGAAATCTTCGGTGTCAACGGCGGTTCCCAGGCCGGTCGCACGCACCTGCCGCCGAGCCGGCGGTAGCATCAATTCCTCTCGCAGCGGCGCAGAGAGTGCAGAGATTAATATATGAAAATCTCCACGCCCTCTGCGACGCTGCGAGAGACAACGTTCACTCGCCGTTTGCCAGCGTGTTCACGATCAGGTTGGTGTAGAAGGTGGCGCCTTCGGGGCGGAGATGGATGCCGTCGTCCCAGAAGAGTTCGGGGTGACCTTCCGAGGCGCCGTACCAATCGATGAGCGTAGCCTTCGGATAGCGTGAAACGCCGTCAGCCAACACCTGATTGTTCGGGCCTTCCCAATCGCGCGGCTCACGCAGGTTGAGGAAGTAGACGCGGCTGACCCCTTGCAGTGTCTGCATGACCTCATCAAACTCTTTGGAACTCAGCGGCGCGTTGTTGCCGATATCGAGCAGCACAATCTGGTTGAGCTCGCCGGAATCGCGTCGTGCTCGAAGCATCTCGAGCGCCTGCGAGACCTGCAATCCGACTTTCGCATCGAGATCGAGATTTGGAATCTGGGCGGCCAGATCGTCACTGGCGCCGACCATGACCGAATCACCGATCGCGGTCACCGGCTTATCAAACGTCGGCGGCGTGGTCGGCGCGCCCATCGGCACGGCCGTCTCGACCGCTGTGGGTGACGGCGTGGGTACCGGAGTCGGTGGCAGCGTTGGGATCGGC
>CALAGB010000066.1 GCA_937891245.1 uncultured Thermomicrobiales bacterium
TCATGCCGAGCAACCCGGCGGCCGCGTAATGCGGCCAGAGCCAGCGGTGATCCTCGCGCCAGATCTCGAGCGAACTTCGTTGCTCTGCCAGCGACCGAATGAGACAGAGAAAGAAAAGGTTCACGCTAGAGAAGACGAGGCCCGAAAGCAGGGCTGGAACGAGCATCCGCTGGTACGACGTCTGCTCGAGCGGACCGTGGATGAACAGCCTGAAGACGATGACGGCACTGCCGGTCGCCACGAGCATGCAGCCGGCGTTGAAGAACATGCGGTGAAGGGGCTGTGTGCCTTGAGCATCGCAACCGGCGCGAACGCGACCGAAGCGGCGACAATCCCATACGCATTGAAGAGGATCGCGGCGCCGATCATCGGCACCACTGCCACCAACGTCGTACCCCGACCAGCGAGATCCGCCGCATAGCGAGGCGCGAGACGGCGGCGGTCGACGTCGACGTGCCGGACCATCCAGATATAGTTCCGATCGACGACGCGGTCCGGATAATCCTGCTGGAAATCACTGCCTGGCGCCAACGTCGAGACGATGAGACACCCCGGAGCCACGACATCCGGCTTCGTTACCCCATCCGGATTGCTCCCCGAAGTCGACCAGGGAGCGATCCAGTCATCGGCAGCCTTGACCGTCCCATTCGAGTCCGTCGCGCCGACGGTGACGACGAACGGATCGTCAGCCGGAGCATAGTACATTGAATCGGGTCCGCGATTGCCGGCCGCGACCACCACGAGGATTCCGTTGAACCAGGCATGCTCGGCGGCGACGGCCAGCAAGCTCGTGTGATACGACTCCGGTACGGTTGAAGTCATCGAGAGATTGATCACCTGAATGTCGTATCGCACGCGATGGGCGATCGCTCACTCAAAGGCAGTGATCACATCCGACATGTACGTCTGACCGGTGTCATCGGCGACCCGCAGCGCGACACCAATGTATTTGCCCTGAACCGACCAGTTCGACGACCAGGAATCGCCACCGATCACCCCGGCGATGTGCGTACCGTGACGGTAGCGGTCCGACGTATCGCTCGTGTCGATAAAGCTCTTCTGGGCAACCAGGCGTCCGGAGAAATCCTTGACCTGCATCACGCCGGTATCGATGACCGCGACTCCGATACCCTCGCCGGTAATCCCCTGATCCCAAACATCACTCGCCTGAACGGTCTTCGGGTAGATCGCCTGAAGCGTGCTGACGTCGGGGAAGCTGTCCGGTTCCGCGCTGGCCAGCACCGGCGCGTCGATGCTGATCGACTCAATCGCGCGCAGTTGCAGCAACTGCTTGAGATCCAGGCCGTTGATGATGGCGACAAAGTAGTTGCCGGGGGTCCTTTATCTTCGTGCCGCCGTTGTTCACGACGGCCGTATCCGCGGATTGGTCGCCATTATGGCGTCTGATGATGACGCGATAATCGTCGTTCGGCGCTTGCAGCACCTGATTGAGGAGAAATGGCTGGAGTTTGGAAAGCAGATCGGCCGGAAGGAAGAGAAGATCACTGTCACCAACCGTGACAAGCCCATCTCCGCCAACAACGGACACCAGGCAGCCGTCGCCGCCCACGGACACGAGGCCGCCATCGCCACCGAGCGAGATCAGGCTGCCGCCACCGCCGAGACCCAGGAAACCGCCTCTTGCGGCAACCGGCATGGCACCAAGCAGCGTCGGAAGCAAGACGAAGATCGCCAGCCAGTGATGCCAGCCGGAACGTACATGCGGTCGTATTCCTGTTCGGGGTGTCGCTCGACGCCTGCCACGCATGACCCAATTCCCCTCTCGCTAAGCAGCGTTTCGGTCGCTTAGGGGAAATTGGGAGTCGTTCGGCAGCGCAGCCATCGTTGGGGCGCGTCTCTCCGCGGTAGATTTGTCGCTTTGCGGCCCCGCTTTTCAGCGAGTGCGCCCATTCGGGACTACCCGCTACTCTACAGCGGTTTGCACATTGAATGACCAACCTTCGTAGGGGCAACCCCCCGTGGTTGCCCTGGTACCCTGCGGGCAAACGTGACGACACACGACCAGGGCAACCACGGGGGGTTGCCCCTACCGGGGGCCAGTGGGTCAACGTATCTGCAAATTGCTGTAGACAATTCCAGAATACGCGCGGGGCATACCGCACCATAGAGTCGCAGGTCATCGGTCGACGATACCGTTCGTATAGGGGGGGTATAAGCCATTCTTCCCGAAGTCCCGAGATGAATGTCCTAGGCGGGAGGTACGAGAGCGCGGGGGGTGGCCCTTACCCCCGACACCTCTCTCGTCGCGAACGCGAGAGGGGCCGGAGATGAGGGCCCGCCGGCTCTCGTTCTACGCTGTGACCGCTCGCGTCAGGTAGTACGACGCGAGGAAGGTGCGGTAGGCCTGGAGCGCGTCGGGCGCGACGTAGCGAATCGAGCGATCGCCGGTGCGCTCGACGGTCGGCATCATCGAGGAGGCGTCCGCCTCGATGCTGTGATAGAAGTCGATATCGACCGTCAGCGGCGTTTCGAGCTGAAGCGGTTTGCGCTCGCCCAACTGCTCGATCGCGCTGCGCGCGGCCGCCTTGATCCGCTCGCGCGCCACCTCCGGATGCAGGCTCTCGCCGGAAAGCCGGGTGATGCCGCGCTTGACCGATACGCCGGTATGCGGCGGCAAAATCGCCTCGGCGTCGCGAATCGCGGCGTCATCGCCGGTCACCAGCGCTACCGGCACACCGAAGTAGCCGGCGACCGAGGCGTTCAGCCCCGTCTCGCTCCAGACGGTCCCGTTGTAGCGCAGCTCGTAGGGATGGAAGGCGTGGTTCAACACCCCATCGCGGATGCCGGCCGACGCGTGATAGCCGACGAGAAACATGCCGTCGAACGAATCGTCCAACCCTTCGACCATGAAGAGGTGCTTCAGACGCCCCTGTATGAGCGTCGCCTTCGGATGCAGCATCTCCGGCAGCAGGTTGATCATCGGGCCGTGACTGTCATTAACCACAATCTCGGTGGCACCCGCTTCCAGCGCGCCTTCGATCGCCGCGTTCGTCTCCAGCGTCATCAGCCGGCGACCAAGCTCATATTCGGCACCGCCGGTCAACTGCCCATGCGACCGATCCACGACCCCCGCGACACCCTCGATATCGACTGAGATGTAGATCTTCATCGAATCCCTCTCTATCATGTGCCCACACTGACGAATCGATCACGGTGCATACGGTTCTTCACCAAGAACTCGCAGATTCCGTCATTCTGTGCCGCAGCGGAGGAACTCCTCGCCTGGCTCGTCGACTTGATTACCGGACCAGGTCAACAGAGATCCTTCCGCCGCGGCCTCAGGATGACAGACGGAGGCCTCGTTCGAGCCAGCGGTCGAACGCGGCCCAAATGACTTACGCGCCCCAGGTGGCGCCAAGCACGCGGACCCAGTTGCCGTGCGCGATCTTGGTCAGCGCCGCCGTATCGTAGCCGCGCTCTTCGATGGCAGCCATCAGCTTCGGCAGGCCGGCGGCGTCTTTAAGCGGGTTCGGCACCATTGAGCCGTCAAAATCGGAGCCGAGCCCGACGCAGTCGATGCCGAGCTTGTCGATCAGGTACTCGATCTGATCGACCATCGTCGAAATCGGCGTATCCGGGTTCATCTCGCCATCTTTGCGCAGGAAGCCGCAATGGTAATTGAGACCGACCAGGCCGTTGCTCTCGCGGATGGCGGCCAGCTGCTTGTCGGTCAGATTGCGCGGCGAGTTCGACATCTCCCAGGCGTTCGAGTGCGTGGCGACGAGCGGGGCATCGGTGATACCAGCCACATCCCAGAACGTCTTTTCGTTGGCGTGCGAGAGATCGACCAGCACCTTCCTGCGGTTCAGCTGCCGGACCAGCTCCTTGCCGGCGTCGGTCAGACCATCGCCGATATCGGGCGAGTGCGGGAAGATGTTCGGCACGCCAGCGCAGTAGATGTTCTGGCGGAAGTGCGTCAGCCCGACCGAGCGCAGCCCCGCGGCGTAGAAAACCTCCAGTGCCTGTCCGCCCGGATCGAGCGGGTCGGCGCCTTCGAAGTGCAGCTCGATGGCGAACGTGCCGTTATCGAGGCATTCCTGCAGTTCGGCGGCCGAGCGCACGATCTTGCACTGCCCGTCGGAATCGCGCTCCAGTTCAAAGAGCTTGCCGAAGCGAATCAACGCGTCGGACTGCGCCTGATCGAGCGGCATCGGCGGCGGCCAGCCGCTCTCCGGCGAATAGCCCCGACCGACATCACTGACCGAGTGGCCGCCACCGCTGCTCGATGACGCCGGCTTCGGCCGCGCCATGACGGCGAAGAAGCCGCCACCGAGCCCGCCCTCGCGCGCGCGCACCAGATCGATATGCCCCTTATCCGCCCGCTCATAGAACGAGCGCCCGCCCGGCCCATCGAACCCCTCACCGGCCAGGCTGATCACCGTATCGTTATGTCCATCAAAAATCGGCGGATACGCGCTCTTGCCCGCGGTCATCGGTTCTCCTTCGGTTGGCGGTCATGACCGCCCGAAACCATAGCCAGCGATTATTCTCGTTACGCCACTCTTCGCAGTTTCTTGAGGCTCTTCAACTCGCGGGGCGGGTCCATATGGCGACCACGGATGGTGAAGGCGACCTCGCCGATGTAGATGTCGCCGTGCGAATCGACGGCGATGCCGTGCGGGGCGATGAACTTGCCCGGATCCTCACCTTCCATCAGGTCACCGGCACGCGCCAGCAGCTTGCCTTCCGGACTGAGCACGCTGACGCGATGCCCCATGCCGGGCGGGTAATCGGTATCGCCCAGATTCAGCTCGCAGATGTAGAAGTTGCCGTCCGGGCCGATCGCCATGCCGTCGGGGCGGAAGATGTTGTTCCACATGCCGACCGTGTTGCCGTCAACATCGAAGATCTGCACGCGGTGATTCTCACGTTCGGCGACGTAGACCAGTTCGTTGTCATCGATCACGACGTTATGCGGCAGATTGAACTGCCCGGCATCGATCCCCGGCTCGCCCCACGACTTGATATGCGTGCCATCGGCGCTGTACTTGTGCACGCGGGCGTTGCCGTAGCCATCGGTAATGAAGATATCGCCGGTCTTGGCCGAGATGGCGACGTGCGTTGGACGATTGAACGGCTCGCCGCTCCAGCGTTTGGCCGGCTCGTTTGGCGTGCCGATCGTCATGAGCAGTTCGCCCTCGGGTGTGAACTTGGTGATCGTGTGCGTGCCGTCGTCGACGCAGAAGATCGAACCGTCGGGCGCCACGACGATGCCGTGAGTTCGGGCGCTGAAAATCCCTTTGCCGAACTGGCGCAGCAGATCGCCCTCGCGATTGAAGACGAGCACTGGATTCTCGGTATTACGCGTCATGACGTAGAGCTGGTCGTTGGCATCGACCGCGACTCCGGGGCACTCGATCAGCCGCATGCCTTCGGGCAAGCTCTCCCATTCGGCGAGCGGTTCGTAAGTGAATTCGCCACTCCCGATGCGAACAGTCATCGTCAAACTCCTTCGCTCACGGCGTCGGTCGCCACCCGGCACGACTGGCGGCAACCGCCTGCCGCGATCCTCGACCATGTGCGAACACGGTCGCCCTCTCGTCGGTCGATGCGATCCAGTCTGTGCGAGGGACGGCACGCTGTCAACGGGCAGGAGCGGCTGGCAAGAGACGTGCGGTTCTTGTTGGGCCGGGCGAGACGATTGCCACACCTTTGTTGCATTCCCGCCCGATTTGTGCCGGTTTTGTTACTGGTTCCATGCCACGCTCAATGGGGATCGCGCGACCGATCACCCGACGAGCGGATCGCTCAGCATCACGATGGGGCAACGATCGCCCCCTTCATCACGCATGCATCCCGGAAAGGAGCTTCACCGTGCGCTGGCGTCTTCTTGTACTCCTCAACATTCTGTTGCTTGCACTCGTACCAGCGGTTGCCCTGGCCGCTGATAACGGCCAGAGCGATGACGTGCTGGTGCGCGTGAACGGCCCGGTCAATCTCGGCGCAAACGAACGGGTCGGCACGCTGCTGGTCGTCAGTGACAACGCCAGCATCGCCGGTACCGTGTCGGATGCGTTCGTCATCGTGGACGGTGATGCAACAATATCCGGTCAAGTCAACGGCGACGTGGTTGTCGTGCGCGGAACAGTTACGCTGCAACCGACCGCCCACGTGACGGGTGATGTTAATGTCGCTCGCGGCAACGTGGTTACTGAATCCGGCGCGACCATTGACGGGTCAATCGTCCATCGGTCGTATGACTGGTCGGGATGGGATTTCTTCCTCTTCTCGATCTATCTCTGGATCAGCCTGACGATCGTCATCCTGATCGCCGGTCTCATCTTTGCGGCGGTCGGTGGGCGGCAATTGACCGGCTCCGCCAACCTGATCTCCAACCAAACTGGCGGCACGATCCTCGCGGCGATTATCGTCGGCATCGGCATTCCGATTCTGGCGGTCCTCGCGATGCTCACGATTCTCGGCATACCGCTTGGGCTCGGCCTGCTGATCTTCCTAATTCCGGCGCTCTGGTTCTTCGGCTATCTGGTCGCCGGGACCAAGATCGGCGCGGTCATTCTGCGACAACAAGACAATCCGCATCCGTATCTGGCGGTAGTGCTGGGCTTGATATTGCTACAGCTGATTGGGCTGATCCCGTTCATCGGCGGGTTTATCGCCTTTATCGCCGGAATTCTCGGTACCGGCGCTCTCGTCCTCTACGCCTGGAATGCCTGGCGTGGCCCCGGCACGGCCGCACCGGCGCGAGTCGAATACGCTGAGCCGGCTCCCGGCGATTAGCCGATCGTCCAATTTCGTCCAGACATGAAGGAGCAGAACGATGTCCACACCACACGAGCATGAACCGCAGCGACCACCGGCCCCGGCACACGGACGTCCTTCGAAGCCGAACGGCGAGGTACATCCTGAGCACGTCGATATCTCTACCGCGTCCGGCATGATGGATCGCGTCATTGAGGGCGCGGTCGGCAAGGCGCTGAGCCATACGGATGTGCGAACCGTCTTCGGTGAGCCGGTGAAACAGGGCGAGTACACTGTTATTCCGGTGGCCCGAGTCACGGCGAATTACGGCTTCGGCGCCGGAAGCGGGGAAGGCGAACGGAAAGATGCCCCAAACCGTGGCTCGGGCGGTGGTGGCGGTGGGCGCGTCAGGGCGCACCCGATCGGCTTTATCGAAATGAGCAACGATTCGGTGCAGTTCGTGCCGATCGTCGATCGCGGCGAGATCTTCAGCCGGCTCGGCACGATCGCCTTGATCGCCGCCCTCTTTATCCTGCCGGCCCTCCTCTTCAACCGGCAATCAAGGCCGAGCAAGCGGAGCATGTGGGGGCGGTAGAACGCCCTCACCCCGGCCGCACCTGCAACGTTACCTCGCGCACAGTGCCGTAGGTCTCGCGGCTGCCGGTGGAGAGGCGCTTGAGGTCGTAGCCGGCGACATCTTTGACGGCGTTGCTGCCGAAACGGGCTACCGGGCCGTCCGGGAGTGTGACGTTGACCGCCAACAGGCTGGCGCGCGCACCGGCGCGGCAGGCGTGGTCGCTCAGCGCGGTGCGGATGGTCTGCTCGATATTGTTGGCGCCGTCCACGAGCGCGCAGCGGAAGCCGTGAGCGGCGAGATCATCGCGCAGCGCGGCCAGCGTGAGGCCGGCCACGGCGGTAACCGTAAGGTTCTCGCGATCGATGGCCAGGGCGGAACGAACGGGCGCCGGAGCGGACGAATCGATGGCTGGATGTTCGATCGGTCGTCCGGCGCGTCTTCCGGCGATCTCCGCTTCGATGGCGCATGTGAAGCGCGGGAGTTCCGGTTCGTCGAGCGACGGATCGGGCAACAGAACCCCGGGATTGAGGATACCCTCCGGATCAAAGGCCTCTTTGACGGCGCGCATCGCCGCGATCTCGGTGGCCGTGAAGCGCTGGCGCATGAGTGGAATCTTTTCGCTGCCGACGCCATGCTCGCCGGTGAGCGTGCCGCCAAACTCCATCGCCATCGCCGCGATCTCGTGCGCCGCGATACGCATCGCCTGCACCTCGCGCGGATCGCTCGGGTCGTAGAGGATACACGGATGAATATTGCCGTCACCGGCATGTCCGTTGGTCGAAATATCGAGCTGATGCCGCTCGGCGATCTCACGCACGGCGCGCTGCATGAGCGGAATACGCTCGCGGGGCACCGTCGTATCCCCGATGTAGAACGACCTGCCGCTGGTGATGAACGCCTGACCGATCTGTAAGCGACCACGCCAGACACGCTCGCGTGTTTCGCGATCATCGGCACGCTGGATTTCGCGTGCGAGCGGGCGAAGTTGCGCTTCGACGGTATCGAGATCGGCCGCGACCTGATCAGTATCGCCGTCGAGATCGATCAACACGATCGCTTCGGCGTCGAGCGGATAGCCGGTCGGCGCCAGCGTCTCGGCAATGAGCACCGAGGTGTGATCCATCAGTTCCAACGCGGCTGGAATGACGCCGCCGTTGATGATCTCCGACACCGCCTCGGTCGCCGCTTCCATCGTATTGAAGACAGCCAGGATGGTGCTCGTGCGGGCAGGTAACGGCCGCAGGCGGAGTCGAGCCTGGGTCACGATCGCCAGCGTCCCCTCGGAGCCGATGATTACGCCCAACAAATCGGTGCCGCGGTCTTCGGCATTGAGCGCGAGTTGATCGCCGGCGGTCAGCACACAGTCGACACCGGCCACATGGTGCACCGTGACGCCATACTTGAAGCAGTGCGGGCCGCCTGAGTTCTCGGCGATATTGCCACCGATCGACGAGAGCGGTGCCGAGGCGGGATCGGGTGAGAAACAGAGTCCAAATGGCGCCAGCTTCACTTGCAAATCGCCATTCAGCAGCCCCGGCTCGACCAGCGCGCTCCGCCGTTCCGGATCGATCTCCAGCACGCGATTCATACCGCGCAGATCGAGCATGAGTCGCTCCGGCGCCGGCAGGAAACCGGCGCTGATATTCGTTCCAGCGCCACGCGGCACGACCGGAATACCGTGCTCCGCCGCAAAGCGCATC
>CALAGB010000067.1 GCA_937891245.1 uncultured Thermomicrobiales bacterium
GCTTCGCGATCAGGTTGGTCCAGACGATTTCCATTAGTTCAGGGTTACTCACAGCGGCACCGGCGACCCGGCTGATCATCGGACCGAGCACCGTCGAGAGCGAGACGCGTGCGAAATCGCGCACCAGCAGCACGAAGTCATCGCGCGTGTTGCCGCTGTCGGGCACGTGCACATCGTCATCGATCGATCCGACCGCGGCCGCCACCAGTTCGCTTTTCGACGACCAACGCCGGTAGATCGTCGCCTTGCCGACTCCCGCACGAGCGGCAACGGCCTCGATGCTCATGCCATCGAAGCCATCCTCCACCAGCAGCTGTAATGTTGCATCGAGGATCGCCTGGCGCGCCCGGGCGCTACGTGGGCGCCCGGGCCGTTTGTGACCAAAATTGGTTGGTGTGCGATCGGTCATCGGTGCGAACCGCCCATCTCCGGCACGCGCGCCTCATCACGTGTGGGAGCGTCTTCGGTTTCGTACTCGGCGGGAACCTCTTCGGCCGGCAGGAAGGCGAGCGAGACGAGCGCACCGAAGAGCGCCACGCCGGCCGCCGCGATCAGCGTCACGTTCATGGCGTCGATAAAGGCGTGGTTGGCGCTGCTCGCCAGGAACTGACCGTTCGCTCCGCCGATCCGGCGTGCCACTTCCAGCGCGGCACCGATCGAATTGCTCACTAAATCTGACTGCGGCTGCGGCAAGGCCGAGGCAAACGTTCCGACATGATTCGCGTAGCTCGTCGAAAGCACGCTGCCGAGCACCGCGACACCGAGTGCCCCACCGATCTGCCGCATCATGTCGTTCATGGCCGAACCAACCCCGGCATTCTCTCGCGGGACTGAGCCCATCACGGAATCGGTGGCCGGCGCCATCGTCAACCCCATACCGAGCCCGATCAGCGGCAGGCTGAGGCCGATGAATTGGTAGCCGCTCGTCATCGTCGTGCGCGACATCAAGAAGAGACCGGCCGCGGCGATCGTGAGACCGCCTGCCACCACCAGCTTGCTTCCGAACAGTTTGACCAAACGCACGCTGGCCGGAGCGCCGATCAGGATACCCACGGCCACCGGCACGATACGCATCCCGGCTTTCAGTGCGTCATAACCGAGCACGAATTGCAGGTACTGTGTCAGGAAGAACAGCGAGCCGAAGAGGGCGAAGAAGACGAGCGCGATCGATAGGCTCGCTGCCGAAAAGCGCGGATTGCGGAAGAAACGCGTGTTGAGCATCGGCCGCGGCGTACGCATCTCCCACAGAGCGAAGGCGGCGAGCAGGACAAGTGCCGCCGCAAAGAGGATGAGCGTGCGGGCACTGAGCCAGCCGTTATTCGGTGCCTCGATGATGCCGTAGATCAGCGCGCCAAGCCCAGCGATCGAGAGCAACGCACCGGCCGGGTCGAGCGCCGAGTGCTCGGGATCGCGCGATTCGGGGATGAGGAAGAAGCCAGCGAGGAGTGCGACGGCAATGATCGGCACGTTGATCAGAAAGATCGAACCCCACCAAAAATGCCCCAGCAACCAACCGCCAACGACCGGACCGACCGGAACGGCGATACCGGCCGCCGCCGTCCAGATAGCGATGGCGCGTCCGCGCTCATTCGGTGGGAAGATATTGGTCAAGATCGAGAGTGTCGACGGCATGATGAAGGCGCCGCCAAAACCCATCAGCGCACGGGTCGCGATCAGTTGATGGCTGCTGCCCGCGTAGGCCGCGAGAAACGATCCGATAACGAAGATGATCATACCGAAATCGAGCGCCCGCTTGCGTCCGAAACGGTCGCCGAGATTTCCGGCGGTGAGCAGCAGACCGGCGAAGACGAGCACGTAGGCATCGACGATCCACTGCAACTCGCTGGCGGTCGCCTTCAGATCGACGACCAGCGTCGGCAGGGCGACGTTCAGCACGGTGTTATCGAGACCGATCACGACCAGGCTGAGACAGAGGACCGCCAGCGCCCACCAGCGCCGTCCATACAGTTCTCGTGGCTGTGATTGAGGTGGTTTCTGTGTGAGTTCCATCGGCTAACTCCAATACGAAACGATACCGTCTCGTATCGTAATATAGATGCCGACTCGGGATTTGTCAAGGCGGGTCACGTCCGACGACAGCCCGGCGCTAAACCGCCGGGCTGAGGGAACGGAGCCCACTGAAAGGGCTCGACGCAAACGGACGCAAGCTCAGTCCCGGAGGGACTTCGTCTATGGAGCCCTGGGTTTCGAACCCAGGGCGGACGTCGACGGAGCACACGTTCATCGGCACGCGCCCTGCGCTCGCCTACGATCGCGATTCCGCGTTATGCTGTCTCAGAATAACGTGATCTTAGCCAACGCAAAGGAGCCGGACGGCATGTTTTCCGACGACGAACGCGCGTTACTCGATCTGCCCGCCTTCGCCTCGCTGGCGACGCTCCTGCCGGACGGCACACCACAGATGACGGTCATGTGGTATCGCCGCGAGGGCGATCGCCTGCACATGATTACGCCGGCGTCGAGCCGCAAGGCGCGCAACATGGCAAAGGATGGACGCGCCGCCATCGTCGTGACCGATCCCGACAACGGCTATGCCTACGTCGAAATGCGCGGACGCATCGAGCTTTCGCACGATATCAATGCCATCGGTGCGACGTTGCGCGCCATCGCCACGCGCTACATCGGGGCCGAACGCGCCGAGCCGTATGTCGCCGCCCGCGACCTCAGCCAGCGCGTCCTCATCACGTTCCAACCGGAGCACGTGATCGGCCACTTCGCCAGGAAGCCATGAACGGCGGCAAGCGGGCAGGGGACACGATAAGGTTGTCAGTTTTTCCTTGCTTGCTCGAACTCCATAAGAGGACCGAACCAATCCGCGAGTGACTCCATGTCAGAGAAATGACTCGGGACAGTGTTGTTGCTAATATAATTGGCGTCAATGTACTGGCTCAAGAATGCCTCTCCAGAACGGCGAGGATGATCCCCAATCCACGAGCAGTAAAACGAACCGTGGATCTCATAATGATGGGTATGGATGAAGGGATCCCATGTTTTTCGGAGGCAATCTTCGTCAAAATTTGGTCGCGTGATTATCTCGGTCTGCTCCATTACGCGTTGCATTGGGTCTCCCCATGCGCCTTTCAATAGACCAACTGCCTCAACGTCCGTTGTCGGTGCACTGTAGCCGAAGACCGTAATCATAAATGCATTTCGGAGTTCACTCTGGACGACCTTCCATTCCCCTTCAATGAGACCACCATCGTGATAATTCTTTTTCTCAACTGGATAGAGAAGGGGGGACGGAGTCAGAACGTCGCCACAAACGTGACACCGTGCCCCAACAATTCCACGTATCTTGTCTCGTTTGCAGAACCCCAACATAACATTCCCATGCAAGAAGAAAAGCCGAGGCAAGCTCGATTCGAGTCCAAGACGGCCCAATCTAATTCGTGATTGAAGCAAGAACGGATCCCAATTGAATGTGAAAATCGCATCCTTATGTCGAAGTGACAGTAATAGTGTGTCATAGAGGGTCGGAGTCTTGGGAAGTTCCAAGCCGGAAAAGTAATCCCTAATCCTTCTGTCGATCGTCTCTACATTGTTATCTCTCGCTTCTACCAACTGTGAATATGCTTTTTCGAAATTCACTTCAGCAGTGTGTCGGAGACTCTCTGGGAACTCCAATGACAGATTGAGTTTGTCAGCCACATCTCTTAGAAGCGGCACGGGCATACCGTTCTTGTCCCCATCTGGCAATGCGGCCTTACTTGCACCCGCGCCCAATAGGACGACATGCGGGCACTCCATGCGAATACTCTCAATCTCCTGGTCCACAGTGACTTTGCTACCCATAGAGCACACCTCCCGAGAATCCCCGTCAAACAAATCGTGTTTCCATTCATAAGGTACGTAGCCATTTAGCTCCGCTCTGTATCAGAGGTTTCGATATATCGATATTAGCAGAAAATACCGGATGCGTTGGGGCACTACCCGATCGCCGCGATCGCCTCGATTTCGACCAGGTAGTCGGGATGCGCCAGGCTGCTGATGATGGCGAGCGTGCTGGCCGGCACGTGCCCGACCGGCGCGAAGACACGATCGCGGACCGCGCGGATCGCCGGCAGGTAGTCCATGCTCGTCGACAGAATATTGATCTTGCCAACCCGTTCGAGGCTCGAGCCGCTCGCCGCCAGCACTACCTGCATGTTCTTGAAAATCTGCTCGACCTGTGCTTCCGGATCGCCTCTCCCGACGATCTCACCCTGCGCGTTCTGTGCGACCTGCCCCGACACGAACAGGATGTCGCCCATCCGCGCGGCATGCGCGTACCCCTTCGTCGCATGCACGCCAGCCGGATTCTGAATGATCTCGAACTCCATCGGTTCCTCCCATGAACGCGGTACCCGCAGCAACGATCGAACTGCAACATCTCAGAACGACGTGGGGCGTCGACCCTTCGTCTCATCACGATCCTCGGTCAGCAAACCGGTGAGACGCAAACCGGGAGCAACCTCGGGCCACGCGCGGTAGAGGGTTGCGACGGTTTCCGGCTCGCGCTCCAACTGTTCGAGGCGCTGCTGGGCGTCCTTGATGTGCCGCGCATGGCAGCGGAGGGCTTCGAGTTTGATGTCGACGGTGTCGCTGACGTCGATCCAGGTATTCGGTTGACCGTCGGGCAAGTCGGCGATCCCGAACGCTTCGGCACGCTGGGGGCGAACCGCATCGTAGTACAGTTCCATCGGCGGCGCCCCGCTACGGAGCGCATGCTCCACGGCCGCGGTCGTCGCCTGTGAAATCGCCAGATGATCGGGGTGCCGCGTTATGCCGCCCGGCCCAAAGGTGATGACGACATCCGGCATGTAGCGCTGGATCGCAGCCAGCACCAGCGCTTCCAGTTGGCCGTCCGTCAGATCCGCCAGCGCGCCGTCCGCATAACCCAGGACTTCGAGGCCGGCATAGCCGATGGCTGCGGCCGCATCGCGCAGATCGCTCTCACGCACTTGGGCCAGTTGCTCGGAGGTAAAATCCAGGCCATCCAGCGGCTCACCACGTTCACCAAGCGTGGCGAAGACCCCATGGATAACCGCGCCACGGCGGGCGTATTTCGCCAGGACCGCCGCCGGGCCAAAGCTCTCGTCATCTGGATGTGCGTAGACGGTCAGGATACGCGGCGCCAGCCCCCCGATGGTGAGCGATCCAGGGCGAGTATTATTCATAGATAGCTGCTATCCTCTTCAATCCGTTCCGGTGTCACAGCGCGTGGACCGGCCCTCAACGACAGACGCAGGTACGGAATCAAGAACTGGGCGCGGTTAGGACTATGGAAAGGATGCCAGAATGCGGATCATCTCGTTGCTGCCAAGCATCACCGAAATCTGTTACGCACTCGGCCTCGGCGACCAGGTCGTCGCTGTCACACACGAGTGCGATTTCCCGGCGGCAGCCACGCGCAAACCGCAGATTACGCGTAATGTGCTTCCCGCCGGGATCACCGACAGCGCCGAGATCGACCGGTTGGTGCGCGAGCGCGTCAGCCAGGGGCTTCCAATCTACGAGATGGACGTTGGCCTGCTCCGCGAACTCGAGCCCGATCTCATCCTGACGCAAGAGCTTTGCCCGGTCTGTGCCGTCTCGTACGACGAAGTACTGGAGCTGGCTCGGACGCTGCCCCGCATGCCGCGGGTCATTTCGATCGAACCGACCAGTCTCACCGGCGTGCTCGATTCGATTCGCACCGTCGGCGCCGCCACCGGACGCGAGGGTGTTGCCACGTCGGTCGTCGATGCGCTGCAACACCGCATCGACTGGATTCGGCGCCGGGTCAGCGATGTGGCCGGTTCGCCGCGCCGGGTCGTCTGCCTCGAATGGCTCAGCCCACTCATGATTGGCGGATACTGGGTGCCCGAAATGGTCGCGCTGGCCGGTGGCCAGGACGTTCTCGGCTCGACCGGCGCGCCGACAACCGTTATCGATTGGGACGATGTGGTGAACGCGGCGCCCGATGTGCTGATCCTGATGCCCTGCGGTGATGGACTCGAACACACCGTGACGGAAGCGCGGCTGCTCCGTGATCTGCCGCGACTCGACGACGTGCCGGCGGTCCGGCACGAACAGGTCTATGCCGTCGATGGCTCCAGCTATTTCAACCGGCCCGGCCCCCGGCTCGTGACCGGCATCGAGATCCTGGCCGAGATCTTTCATCCCGAAGCGTTCGACGGCATCGCACCGGAATGTGCCATGCAGCCGGTGCAACTCGTGCCGGTCGCGACCGCCAGATGACCGGCCGGCGTACCCCATCGCTGCTCGTGCTGCTGGTGAGCCTCGTCGGCTTGCTGACGATCCTCTACCCGTTCCTCCTGCCGTTAATCGGGCAAGAGGAGCAGCTGGCGCGACGCGGCATCGAGGTGCCAATCCTCTTCGCATTGCTCGGTGCAATCTGCCTGCTTACCATTCTGGTCGAGATTCAGCACAGCACGGCCGGTCCCGGCGCTTCGGCGTCGAAGTTCGTTGCCCTGCTCGGCGTACTGGTCGCGACGGACGCGGCATTGCGCCTCATCCCGACGGTGCTGGGCGCCTCACCGATCTTCTTGCTCATCATTCTGGTCGGCTTTGCCTATGGCGCCGACTTCGGCTTCCTGATGGGCGCGCTGACGCTCCTCGTCTCCGCCTTCATCACCGGCGGGATCGGTCCGTGGCTTCCGTTTCAGATGCTGACGGCCGGCTGGATCGGGTTGACCGCCGGGCTGCTGCCGCGCACCGGCGCGAAGCGCGAACTGGCGATGCTGGCGCTCTTCGGCGGACTCTGGGGACTGCTCTTCGGCGCCATCATGAACATCTGGGAATGGCCCTTCTCGGCACCTGGATTGCAGCAGCAGGTTGGGCTCTATTGGGTGCCCGGCATGACGCTCGGCCAGACACTCCACACCTACGCCCACTTCTACCTGGTCACCTCGCTCGTCTACGATCTCTTCCGCAGCATCGCCAACGTCATCCTCGTCGTCTTGCTGGCGCGTCCCGTCTTACGCCTGCTCGATCGCTTCCGCGAACGCTTCACCTGGCAGCCGTGGGCTCCCTCCGAGCCGGCGCCGTCAACGCTCGTCGCCAACGACTGAGCGCGTCCGGCGTCGCATCCTTTCGGCTGTCCGGCATTTCGACTATGCTGGCGCTGAATGGGAGTGAAGCGTATGCCTGAACACGACGCCGCAACCGAAAGCGAACTGACAACCGCGATTCTTTCCGCGCTGACGAAGGCCGGGAAGGATCTGACCGCCTTGACGCCCCGCGATCTGGCGCCGGTCGATCAGTTCCACAATGGTGGCACCTGGGCGACGCGCAAACTGCTGGCGCTGGCGGAGGTGCCGGAAAACGGGCGCGTACTCGATATCGGCGGCGGTATCGGCGGTCCAGCCCGCACGCTCGCCGGCGAATTCGGTCTGCACGTGACGATCGTCGATCGCTCGCCCGACTTTTGCCGCACCGGTGCCGAACTGACCGCGCGGCTCGGCCTCGGCAACCGCGTCGATGTTGTCGTCGGTTCCGGCGACTGTCTGCCGGTGCGCACCGCGAGCGTCGACGCGGTGGTCCTGCAAAACTCGGCGATGAACATCGCCGACAAGGACGGACTCGCCGCCGAGATCTTCCGCGTCCTCCGGCCGGGCGGTCGCTTCGCTTTCCAGGAAGTGATGGCCGGACCGGTCGAACCGGTGCGCTTCCCAACACCCTGGGCGATCGATCCCGCCGATAGCTTCATGCGAGCGCCGGAGGATGCCCGCCGGACGCTGGCAGCGGCCGGATTCAGCGAAATCACCTGGCTCGACGCCAGCGACTTGATTCGCTCCTGGGTGCGCGCCCGCATCGGACGCTCACCCGGCACCCCCCCTATCCCGCCGTTAACCTCGTTCACGATGCCGCCCGAAACGTGCGACGCCGCCATCGGCAATATGTGGCGCAACGACGAAGAAGGCCGCACCGTCACGATCTGGGCCGTTCTGGAGAAACCAGACAGCAGCGATGCAGGAGCAACCGCGTGAACCTAACCGAAATGCAGCTTCCAGCCGGCGCCTTTATCGACCCACATGGCGACAACCGCGCCGAGATTGAACGGCTCGTCAACCGCTTCGTGGCGCACACGCTCGACTTCCTGACGAGTGCGGCCGAGCATCCGTCGATGCCGCTCGCAAGCCCGCTGCCGCAGATGCCCGGCATTCCCGAACAGCCGGTCGAGATCGACGAGATCATGGCCGGACTCGATCTGCTCGTACGCGGCTCGATGAATACCGCCAGTCCCGGCTGCATTGGCCATATGGACCCGATGCCCACCACGATTTCGATGCTCGGCGAATTCATTACCGCCGCGCTCAACAACAACATGTTCACGCTTGAAATGTCGCCTGCCTTCTCGCGGCTCGAAGATCGGCTGCTGCGCGAGTTCGGACAGTTCTTCGGATTAAGCGAACGCTCGGGCGGCGTGCTCACCGGCGCCGGTGGCATCGCCAATCTCGAAGCGCTCACCGTCGCACGCAACGTCGCCTTCGATGTGCAGAAGAACGGCCTGCTTGGACTGGAGCGCCGGCCGGTCATCTTCGCCTCCGATGTCGCGCATATGTCGTTGCAGAAGGCAACAATGCTGCTCGGACTCGGCACCGACGCCGTCATTCCGGTCCCCTCCGACGCCAATTCGCGCATGATCCCGGACGAACTGCGCGCGGCGATCCGGCGTTCACGAGCGGCCGGCCAGGCACCCTTCGCCGTCGTCGCCACTGTCGGCACCACCACAACCGGCAACATCGATCCGCTCCCCGAGATCGGCGCGATCGCTCATGACGAACAGCTCTGGTTCCACGTCGACGCGGCCTATGGCGGCGGTGTCTTTTTCTCCGATAACCAGCGCTGGCGCATGAATGGCGTGGAACTGGCCGATTCGCTCACCTTCAATCCGCAGAAGTGGCTTTATGTCACCAAGACGTGCGCCATGGCGCTCTTCCGCGATTACTCGCTGCTCAACCGCTACTTCCGTATCGGCGCCTCGTATACGCGCGATTCAGGCG
>CALAGB010000068.1 GCA_937891245.1 uncultured Thermomicrobiales bacterium
CACTTCGTAATTCTTTATGGCATCCCGTATTTGAGAAGCCCGATGACAGCGATGAATGCGCCAATATTGAACCCAGATGCCGATATTGTTGAGTGGCACATCGTGGCGCTTTGCCAGGCATGAAGCGTTTCGCCGGAGAGGAATTTCTACACGACCTGACGTTTGATTTCGACGCGGTGACGGTCCTTTGCCATGGATTTTCTTCCCGAAAACCCGGGTACGCCAGTCAATTCCTCGTCCCGATATGTTCATCCCAGGTAGCGCACTCCAAAGTCCAGAATCTTTTCGCTTCTGATGAAATCAGAAACGAAATATTTTGATTTTACGCATTTTCTTCACGCGAACCGGTATTCGCCTTGCTTCGCTCGAAAACGCTATATGGATGGCGGACTGCTTTAGCTGGCGTCAACACGTTAAGCTTGATTTCCAAAGACCGGACGATGAAAACTCGCCTGCGACCACGCTTCCTATTGGCTTGTTGCGATAGATCGCCGGAAGAGCAGGAGACTCGCTGCAAAGAAGACAAAGCCTAACCCAGCGACAGTCGCGAGTTCCGGCCAAATGATATCGATACCGGCGCTACGGAATACCACAGCCTGGGCGAACGCCATGTAATGGCGCGACGGTAGCAACCACGTGAATGGTTGAACGATAGCGGGCTGGCTTTCGATCGGACTCATGCCTCCCGAAAGCATCATCATCGGCATGATGGTCATCATTACAAGGAGAGCGAACTGCGCCATAGACCGGGCAATGGTTCCAAGAAAGATGCCTATCGCAGCAGCGGCGAAAAGATAGATCGTCGTACCAGTGATCAGAAGGATCGCCGACCCGGCGATCGGGATATTGAGCATACCTTTGACGATGAATAGCATCGACAGGGTGAACGTAACCAGAATAACCAGGCCGTTTGCCCATACCTTGGCCATTGCGATTTCAAACGCGTTCAGCGGCATGACCAGAAGGTGCTCAATCGTGCCGTGTTCACGCTCTCGCAACAGAGCGGCACCAGTTAGGACAATTGTCAGCATCGTGAGCTGGTCAAGCAGCGCCACGATGGCCACGAACCATTTCTGCGTGCCATTTGGATTAAACGCGCGGCGCTGAACCAGCAACACCGGTGTACTCGCCGACTGATCCGCGCGGTTAAGATACTTCGTGATCTCGGTGCCCAGAATATTCTGAATATAGCCGGCTCCGATTCCGGCTTGCATGACCGCTGTCGCATCAATATTCAACTGAAGCTTCGGTTGGCGGCCCTGCCGAATGTTCGCCTCAAACCGCGGTGGGACCACGATGATAAACATATATCGGCTCTGATCCATCGCCCGATCGACGGTATCCGCCTCGATCAGATCCGGGCGCTTGAAATATGGTGGACAGAGCGCATTTCTCAAGCTGCGCGACAGGGCAGACTGATCCTCATCAACGACAGCAATCGAGGCGTTGTTGACGGTGTCGGCTATGCCGGTAGCGCGCTGCGTAATCGAAAACGTGAACGACCAAGCGATAAAGACGACCATGAGCGGGTCGCTAAAGACGCTGCGGAGCTCCTTGTTGCCGAGCCAGAATATGTTCGCCAGCGATCTCAGCATCAAGGCTCCTGCTTTTTGAGGAAAGCAGCAGCCACGAGAACGAATACCGGTGTGAATGCAGCCAACACCAGCAGATCGTTTGCGAGATCGCTAATCGTGAGCGCTTTCGTAAAAGCCCCGACGCTCAAGTGCATGTAGTACGTCGTGGGCCAAAGCGTGCCCATGACCTGGGCTCCGCCCTCAAGGGTCGACACGGGCTGCAGCACGCCGGAAAACTGCAGAGTCGGCAGCATCGACAGAATCGCCCCCGCGAAAACGGCCGCGACCTGGCTCTTTGTCACTGACGAGATGAGAAGACCGTACCCGGTGGACGCAAACAGGTAGAACAACGCGCCGATCGACAATCCGAGAAGGCTCCCTTTTAGAGGAACCTGCATCAAGAATATTACGAGTAGCGTCAGACTGACGAAGTTGATCATCCCGATGAGGACATAGGGAAGTTGTTTGCCGACCAAAAACTCGAGTCGGCTCGTCGGCGTAACATAGAAATTCGTGATCGTGCCTATTTCTTTTTCGCGCCCAACGCTGACT
>CALAGB010000069.1 GCA_937891245.1 uncultured Thermomicrobiales bacterium
CCGCCCGCCTGCACCAGTCGCAACTTGGTCAACAGCACGTAAAGCTCTTCCGGCGAGAGGTTCGCCAAACGGATCACCGGGCCGGAAAGGTCGCGCAGGCCGTTCACCGCGAACTGATTCTCGGCCAGCCGCGATTGCAGCGCCTCGTAGCTGTAGAGCCCACGCCGGGTGTCCATCAGGAACTCCGGCGTACCGCCCATAGCGAAGCCGATGCGTTCGGCCGAACCCTGCAAGCCGTCGTTGAGGATGCGCAGGATCTGTTCGTAATTGCTCAAACGGGCCTGGGTGTTGGCAAGCTTGTAGAGGTTGACCATCTCGTCGAGCACGACGAAGAGCCCCTGATACCCGGCAAGGCGGACGAAGCGCGCCAGCAGCTTGAGCTGGTCGTAAAAGTTGTGGTCATCGACGATGGTGCGCACCCCGAGTGCTTTACGCGCATCGGTTTTGGTCGTGAACTCGGCGCGCAGCCAGCGGACGGCGTCGCGCTTCAACTCCTCGTTGCCGCTGTCGTGCCCGCGCCAGTAGGCGGCGATCACTTCGGCAAAGTCGTAGCCGCCGACCATTTCCGAGAGATCGACGAGGCGTTCGCGGATGATGACATCGGGATCAACGTCGCGTTCGCGCGCCTCCTGCATGGCTGAGCTGACGAAGCGTTCGACAACGCTGGTGACGGCGCCGCCCTCGGGATTCGAGCGGGTCGCCAGGTTGCGCATTAGCTCGGCGTAGAGGCCGCGCGCCTGCCCGCCGGAGGCTTGCAGCCGATGATCCGGCCCCAGATCGGCGTGCAGCGTGATGAGGTTCTTTTCGAGCGCGATCGAACGAACTAGCTGCAAGAAGAAGGTCTTGCCGGCGCCGTATTCGCCAATGATGAAGCGCACCGCCGAACCGCCTTCGGTGATCCGTTCGATATCACGCAGGAGCGCCGAGACCTCGGCGGCGCGACCGACCTGGATATGTTGCTGACCGCGCCGCGGCACGACGCCAGCCGCCAGCGATTGGAGGATCGCGTCGCGATCGCGCGCGCGAATTCGGACCGATTCAGGCATGCATGAACTCCACAACGAATTCGGTATTCACCTCAAGCGGATCGTCGCCTTCCAGGAAGGGCTCATCCGCCAGATCGAACGCCGCCGCGTTAAGCGCCTCAATCGCGCCGGCCGCGAGCAGGCCCAGATCGGCACAGAGCGCATCCACGTCAGCACGGCCCCAGCGCTCCCGCGCAGCCAGGCGACGCGCCAGTGCGGTATGCGCCTCGTCCAAATCGAGCGCGGCGGCAGGCGATTCCGGCTCGACCGTCACAACTGTTGCCGTCTCGACCTCATCTTCCGTGAAAACGTCACCGAGCACCTTGCCCACCAGTTGCGTTTCGGCCACGATCGCCGCGACCCGATCGGTCGAAAGCCGCACGCGGTCCGTAGGTGGCTCAAGACGCTCGGCGGGAAGCGCGTAGTCCGGTGCATCGTCATCAGCCGGGATGATCGTCACCGGCTCGTTCATCGCCGTCGCGACGGCATGAACATCGCGCGCGATCTCCTCCCGCTTGAGACCGAGCAGCTTATACGCCTTTTCCAGCGTCTTGAGTTCGTCCGGGCCAATCCGTCGGTCGATTCCGGCCAGCACGACCAGAAAGCGTGCGTAGCGCTGGCGATCCTCGTTACACCCCAGTTCCGCGCAGCGCTGCTTCAGCCCCTTGCTATCGACCGGTTGGGAGAGCGACCAGGCGAGCCGGGCGCTCAATCGCGCCCGTTGGTTGGCGGACAGGCCGGGCGTACGGGCGATGCTGCTTTCCAGCAGCCGCGTTTGCGCGGCGGACGCCGCACCCCGAGCGAGCGCCACGACGAGTCCAAGGCGCAGCAACGTTAGCGCACGCGAATAGTCCGTGTCGGACCCCGCCCGCGACGGCTCCGGCAGGCGGAATAAATTAAGTGTGTTGATCCGGCTCGAATCGACCCCACCGAAGCGAATATCCGGCTCAATGCCGTACTGGAAGCGCTCCAGAAACTCGCTCAACTGCTCGGCTTCGCGCCGTGTCATGTTGCCGGTCGAGCTTCGTGACCAGAGATCGACGAACTCCTTCACCGGCAGTTCGATCGTGGGCGCGCCGTTCAGCGTCCGTGCGGCCCATTGGCGGAATTCCTTGACCGCCTTCCGGCGGCTCGCGATTTCGGCCGGAAGGAGTGCGGCCGCGCGCAGGCTGGTCCGCTCGTGATGCATCGCTACCCAGCGACTATATGGATCGAGCTCCTGCGCGACGGCGTTCGACACCATCGACAACGCCGAGGTCGCCTTACGCTGGCGCCGCACATCGGGCAGATTCGGCGCCTCCAGCGTTACGTCGCTCCAGATCGAACGATTGACCGGACTGTAATGGAACCGAATGCGCGTCTTGTTATCGCGCAACCGAATACCGTCACCATGCATCGTGGCGTAGCGCTTCAGAAAAAGCTCGTTGAATTCCTTGGTGCAGCGCCGCGCCGCGGTGCCGAGGCGGATATTGGGATCGGACAACACCCAGGCGAGCGCCCACTTCGGCGGCAGTGGCTCACCACGGAGCGCGAAGCCACCCAATCCGATCAGGAGTTCGATCGGAACATCCCAACTCTCGACGGCTGCGGGCGGACGGTGCTCGTCGCTATAAAGTTCGCCCGAGGCCAGGCGCAACGCCAGCAGAAACTGCTTCGCCTGGTAGGCGAACATATACGCATCATTGAAGCGGAGAAGCCGAAGCACCTCGGCTTTGATCGCCGGAATTTCGGCGCGCGCAGCGGCATCATGCACCGCATCGACCAGCGCACGCCGCTCCAGCCCGCCGAGGAAGATGGTAATGAAGTTCGACGCGATCGGACCCGTACGCCCGGACGCGAGCCATTCAAGATAACGCCAGCGTTCGCCTGCGTTCATCGACTGATAGCTCGCCGAACCACCGTACCAATAGGGGGGAACCTGCGTATCCGTCGATCTCGCTGGTTTGGCGGGATTGATGATCGACGGCTCGTTGGTCACCCGTCGGCCGTCGGAGGTGTAGAGCATGCTCCCCATATAGAACATGCCGCACGAGATCTCGAAGCCACGAATCGTGACCGTCTCGCCCGGCGCGATCCAGTTCGACCGCCGCTGTGGGTCGCTCTTAAGGCTCGACGCGGCAACGAGATCCGGATGGATTGTCTGTTGGAAACGCCTGGACGTCATCGAGCGGGACCTCAGATCGAATGATGGTGGGAATACTCGAACAGGTGAGAACGCTGTCAGACCGCCGCCGGAGATACGCGTTCAACCGACCAGCGCCACGGAAACACTCGTTCTATTCTAACGGCTGTGTCGAGACAGGCAAACGGGACACAGCCGGTTGTCGGATGACAACGGAACGATTGCGGTATCGCGAGTAGACGTGCCATTCACCAGCCACTCAGAGGCCATTAGCGGCGTTCCCGGGTGGAGATGACGCCGCATACGCGCATCGGAGGAACGGATCGTGTGAACCCGAACGGGTTGCCGCCCAGGGGCCTGCATCCGGATGGTTGGTGGCGGCTCCGGCTGGGGACGACGGCGAACGCCCGCCAAAGGGGATGTTGATCGCGT
>CALAGB010000070.1 GCA_937891245.1 uncultured Thermomicrobiales bacterium
TCGAGCGTGGTAACGTGTTGCGTCGTATCGACGCCACCGGCCGTCTGGCCGAAGCCGATGATGACGCGGTAGTTCTCGGTATTCTGGATGGTCACGGTACCGTACCACGGCCCGGCGCCATCGAGCGTTTCCCCGTTTGGAACGTACGGAAAGAAGATCCATTGACTTTCAGTTCCGGCCGGCGACGTATCCGCCGCAGCGGAACCGACCACGCTCGCCATCAGGCCGATGACCAGCCCCAGCGCGAACGTTACGTTGAGAAAGCGCTTTCCCAACTGGTTGCTCCTTTCGTGCAAGGCATGAGATGCACGTAGTCCAGAGCCCAACGGTCACACACCGTCTTCGTATGAAACGCCCCCCATAAGTTACGCACTCTTAGCGCGCAAAGTCTCGGTCCCCCTGACCTCCTTTTCACTTCCCCTTATTCTGGTGTAGAGTGAACTGTTACAGAGTATATGGACCGTCCGTCACGCTGTCAACGTTTTCAGTCGTGCAAGAGGCCCACCGTCCAGCATCAGCCCGGCTTGTTCGTACGCCCATTTTGTCTACCAAACCGGAGCAAAATCGATCCACGATGTCTTGTCTCATCGTCACAATTCCCGATGCGACAACGACCGCGGTTTGCCTGCATCGAAATCACGGACATCGCGATTGAGGTCTCAGCATCTCTGCATGGGAGATGATCTTTGGAAGCGCCTCCGGAGCAATCCGGAGGCGCTTGTTCGTGACGTCATACTGACCGAACGCGGAGAGCGCTCCGAACGTGCCGGATTGGTCCGCACGCTTTGTTCGCAAACGCGCCGCAGCGGGCGTCTACCGAATCTCCGGCGAGCGTCTTGCGATGGAATCGTGGGAGTTGGAATATGAACAAGCGACCGGCCGCCGGCGGTCGCGCGGATTGTAGCAAGTTGCTCGCTCCAGAAGAAGGCCAACTGAACCGAGCGGGCGGTATGGTCATCTACGAAACGGAGACGACCGAGATGAACACGATCGAACTGATCACCACCGCGCAGGCGATGATGGCCGATGGCAAGGGATTACTGGCGATGGATGAAAGCACCGGTACCTGCAATCGGCGCTTCGCCAGCCTCGGGATCCCGCAGACCGAGGAGATGCGCCGCCAGTATCGCCAGCTCATTCTCAAGACGCCGAATCTCGGTGATTACATTAGCGGCTATATCCTCTACGACGAAACAGTGCGCCAGATATCGGACGAGGGCACGCCGTTGCTCGAACTGGCCAAAGCCGCGGGCGTCATTCCCGGCATCAAGGTCGATACCGGCGCCAAGGATCTCGCACTCCACCCTGGCGAGAAGGTCACAGAGGGACTCGATGGCCTGCGTGAACGGCTCGCCGAGTACAGCCAGATGGGTCTGAAGTTCGCCAAATGGCGTGCCGTCATCGCGATTGGCAACGACATCCCGACACGGGCCTGCATCGAGGCGAACGGGCACGCGCTGGCGCGCTACGCCGCGCTCTGTCAGGAAGCGGGCCTGGTGCCGATTGTTGAGCCGGAAGTGCTGATGGACGGCGATCATACGATCGAACAGTGCTGCGCCGCGACCGAGGCGACGCTGCACACGCTCTTCGATCAGCTTTACATTCAGGGTGTCATGCTCGAGGGGACGATCCTGAAACCAAACATGGTGCTTTCCGGCCTGGAGTGCTCACAGCAGGCGAGCGTCGAGGAGGTCGCCGAGATAACGATCGATGCCTTCCGGCGCGAGGTACCGGCGGCGGTTGCCGGCATCGCATTCCTATCGGGCGGGCAGCCGGCCGAACTCGCATCGGAGCGGCTCAATGAAATGAATCGACGCTATGCCGGCAAGCTCCCCTGGCCGGTCAGCTTCTCGTTCTCGCGTGCCATCCAGCAGCCGGCGCTCGAACTCTGGCGCGGCGACGCGAAGAATGGCGCCGCTGCGCAACAGGCGCTCTACCACCGTGCCCGCTGCAACGGTGCGGCCCGCCGAGGCGAGTACACACCTGATTTGGAGAAGGACGCGGGCGTCGCGGCCTGAACATGGTTGAAACCGACGACAAGGGTGTCACGACGAACTTATGTCTGTACTTTTTGCGACATGGTGAAACGTCAGCCAGCCGAAGCGGACGGTATAGTGGCGCACTCGATCCGGACCTAACGCCGGAGGGCTACGACATGGCGAGCGACTTCGCAGCCGCGTACCAGTCACTTTCCTGGAGCGCCGTCTATGTCAGTCCGATGCGTCGGACGGTCGAAACGGCCGCGCCGCTCTGCGATGCCATCGGGCTGACGATGCAACTGCGAGACGGGCTGAAAGAGATTGCCTACGGCGCATGGGAAGGGATGACCCCCGAGGAAACGAATCACGCCTTCCATGATGATTACGTGCGCTGGCTCGCCGATCCTGGTTGGAATGCGCCGACCGGCGGGGAACGCGGCATCGACATCGAACGGCGTAGCGCGTTGGTGCTGGACGAAATCGATCAAGGCGGTATGACCGGGAACGTCCTCGTCGTTTCGCATAAAGCGACGATCCGGATCATGGTCTGCTCGCTCCTGGGAATCGATGTCGGTCGCTTCCGCGATCGCATCGGTGCACCGGTCGGCTCGGTGACACTGGTCGAATTTACGCGGCATGGTCCGCTGCTGCAGCGGCTGGGAGATCGTTCCCATCTGCGCGATTCCCTGCGTGATCGGCTGGGCGCCTGACGCGCGTTCTTACGGAACGGCTGGACTGGACTGGACTGCGGGAGGCATCCGGCGCGCCATCAGGGCGACGTGTAATAGGAGGCGTTCCTGCGCCTGGGAGAGATCGCGGCCGGTCAGTTCGCCGATGCGTTGCAGCCGGTAGGAGAGCGTGTTGCGGTGGATGCCGAGCAGGGCGGCCGCTTCGGAAAGCGCGCCACCGGCTGAGAGATAGGCGTCGAGTGTCTTGATCAACTCGGCTTTGTGCTGCCCGTCGTAGGCCTCCAGTTCGCCCAGCAACGCCGATTGGAAGAGCGACAGCGCCGGGTGGCCCCAGAGCGGATAGAGGATCTCGTACAACCCGAGGTCATCAACCAGGGCACCGTTGATGACTCGCCCCTTGAGGGCGCCCTGCTTATGCAGGCCGAGCGCGAAACGTGCCTCGCGCACTCCGTCCGGCGCGTGCACCACATTCGGCAATGGTTTGCTCAGCGCGATGGTCGTCTCGCTGATGTCGTGCGCCAACGCCCGTTCGAGCGCGCGTTTGGCTTCACCCACATCAAGGTTTGGCAAGAGCAACCCAATCGTCCCGTCGACCACGGTCAGGTTGCCGGCCGGGCCCGGCCCGAGGGCGCGCGCGACGATCTCACGTGCGTGGTTCAGGTTTGGTTGCGCATGGTTGCTTTCGAGCAGGCCGACGACGATTTCATCTCCCGTGCCGATACCCAGCGCCTGACCGCGCGCTAGCGCGGCGGCACTCGTCGCCAGCCGGCCGAGGAGCAGATCGGCAATTTGTCGCTCACGCGCCGACCGTTCGCTGCTCGGCACGCGTGCCTGCTCCCCGAGGAGCC
>CALAGB010000071.1 GCA_937891245.1 uncultured Thermomicrobiales bacterium
TGACGCTGAGCGTGGCCACGAACAACAGCATCGAGCAACTCGCACAACTCTTCACGCATCTGCGCGATGCCCAGATCGAGCCGGGCGACTTTTCCCAACGGTTGCCTACTCTTGATGATGTCTTTCTCAAGATCACCGGCTCTGAACAGAGAGTACACTCATGACACGGACACTCAAAGATACCTGGACGATGACCAAGCGGAGCTTACGTCACATCGTCCGCAGTCCAGACACCATCATCACCGTGGTGCTCATGCCGATCGCGATGATGC
Source organism: uncultured Thermomicrobiales bacterium (assembly GCA_937891245.1). Lineage (GTDB taxonomy): Bacteria > Chloroflexota > Chloroflexia > Thermomicrobiales > Thermomicrobiaceae > CALAGB01. The sequence goes on from CALAGB010000071.1 coordinate 273, forward strand.
TGCTCTTCCTATATGTGTTCGGCGGTGCGATCGGCCAGACGACTGACAGCGTCAAATACGTCGATTTCATCACACCGGGCATCATCATCATGGCGGTCGTCAGTGGCATCGCCTATGCCGCGGTGCGCCTGAGTCTCGACCTGCACAAAGGAATCATCAGCCGCTTCCGTACGATGCCGGTCGCGCCGTCGTCAATTTTGGCCGGCCAGGTGGCATCATCGACGTTGTCGAATCTGGTGTCGTCGCTCCTGGTACTGGCGGTCGCGTTCGCGGTTGGTTTTCGTTCCGCTGCCGGGCCTGGCGAGTGGTTGGTGTTCGTCCTCTTGCTCGTGCTCTTCACGCTCGCTACGACCTGGCTTGCCATCTTCTTCGGCCTACTCGCGAAAACCGTTGAAGGCGCCGGCGCCTTCAGTTACATCCTCATCCTGCTCATCTTCATCAGTCCGGCCTTCGTTCCGACGGACTCGATGACCCCAATCCTGCGCGGGTTCGCTGATAACCAGCCGATGACCCCGGTGATCGAGACGATTCGCTCACTTCTGACGCAGGGAACCCCCGGCGCAAGTGTCTGGATCGCGATAGCCTGGTGCGTCGGGATCCTCGTCGTTATGTACATCGCATCGCTTTGGGTCTACAAACACAAGGCGATTTCAGTCAACAGCTAGATCCGAGAAGCCGTACCGCTCACACGGCGTTTTCGCGAGAGCCGCCGGTTCCGCTATTCGGACCGGCGGTTCTCTTTCGGTCGTTCCGTTGAGAAATCGCACGAACTGGCTCACAATAGGCGAAACGATGGACGATGGGAGCTGCCACGTGAGCGAGCGGAACTGGCGCAGCAAGAAAGGCGACGAGATGGCGAGTAGGGACGAGATCAACCGGAAGATTGCGGGCAATGCCTGGACGTCGAGCTATCCATACGAAAACTTGCTGCGACTCTGCGACGACTTCGGGCATCGTTTCGGCGGCAGCGACCGCGAACATCGTGCCGGCGAGTTCTTGCAGTCGCAGATGAAGGAATACGGCCTCAAGAACGTGCATCTCGATCAATTCCCGATGTACAGCTGGTCGCGCGGCAATTGCTTCCTGGCGATGACCGAACCGGTCGAGCGCAGTTTCTCGGCGATCTCGATGCCATACACCGGCAGTGGCAACTATGAGGCAGAGCTTGTCGATGTCGGGGAGGGCGAGGCAGGCGACTTCGCGGCGATCGGCGATGCCGCACGCGGTAAGATCGTGCTCACTGACGCCGAAACGAACCGCCCCGGCGAATCGAAGAGTCATCGCACCGATAAGTACCAGCGGGCCGTTGAAGCGGGCGCCATCGCCTGTATATTCATCAACTGCAACCCCGGCATGCTCCACATCAGCGGCGCGCTCTACGCCAAGAAACCGGGCGGGCCGGATGCGAGCGATCATGAGGCAGCCATCCCCGGCATCGGCATCTCCTATGAGGCCGGTGCGACAATTCGACGCCTGGCGCAGCGCGGCACGCCGAGCGTCCGCATTCGCGTCGAAAACTCCACCTTCCGTTCGCATTCCTCCAACGTCGTCGGCGATCTCCCGGGCGGCGAACTGGCGAACGAAACGATCCTGCTCGGCGGCCACTACGATGGACACGACATTTCGCAGGGTGCCAGCGATAACGCCGCCGGCGCCGTCACGGCGCTCGAAGTCGGTCGCCTGCTCGCGCCGTTTGCCGGTCAGTTCAAGCGGACGATCCGGATCGTCTGCTTCGGCTGCGAGGAGATCGGACTGCTCGGCTCCTGGCACAGCTCACGCGGCTACGCCGGTGATCAGCCGGACGGCAACCTGCGGCTGATGGTTAATCTCGATGGCGCCGGCCGCGGTCAGGGTGGGCAGGAGATTGTTTCGGCCACCGCTGATCCTAAGTTGCAGCAGTATTTCGACAAGCTGGCCCAGTCGCTTCACCTCCAGATCGACACTCGCTCGTCGCTCTCCGTGCACTCGGACCACTTTCCGTACTTCATGGCCGGTTTCCCGTCGGTCGGGCTCAGCAGCCGCGATGCGACCGCCGGCATGATCGGCCGCGGCTATGGCCATACCGAAGCCGATACGGTCGATAAAGTGCACCTGCGCGGTCTGCAATCGGCCGCGATGGTCGTGGCCCAACTGGCCGCCGCCGTCGCCGACGACGCCGATTTTCCGTTTCAGCGCGTCGATCATGAGAATGTCGTCGAGCGGCTCAAGGAGAGCAAGCAAGAACGCTTTCTCGAGCATCACTGGGGCCGTGCCAACGTCGTCGAATAGGCGTATGCGCACGTCGCTCGCCGGATGAATATCCTCTTCGCCACGCCCTACCTGCCGGCGCCGCCGAACTTTGGCGGCGCCCGGCGCATGTACGAGCTGATTCGCGGTGCGTCCCGGCTCGACGTGGTGCGTACGCTCAGCCTCACCGGCCCAACCGACGACGTCGCGGCGACGGAGCACGCGCTCGGTCCAATCGTGCCGGTTCGGGTGCCGGTAACCGCGCGCATGGCGCCCGACCGGCAACGTCGCGGCGGGCAGTTGCGCTCGCTCGCCGCTCGTCACTCGTTCCAATACCGGATCACGCATCACACTCAGCTCCAGGTGGCGCTCGACCAATTGATGAGCCACGGAGATATCGATCTCGTCCAGTTCGAGTTTTCGCAAATGGGGAGCTACCGCACGAACACGCTCCCAACCGTGCTGGATGTCCATAACATCGAGCATGACGTTCTGCGTCAGATGGCGCGGAGTGGCTCAGTGGCGCGCAGGTTATTCAACCTGCTCGAATACCGCAAATTCAGGCACGAAGAGATCGAAGCCTGGCACCGGGCCGGCCGCTGCATCGCGACCTCCGCCCTCGATGCCGTGGTCATCGAGCGGCACATCGGACGAACCGTGCCGGTGATACCCAACGGGGTCGATCTCGACTATTTTGCCGCCCCACCGCCCCTGGAAACGGGTGATACCGACATCGTCTTCACCGGCGCCATGCGATACCGGCCGAACAGCGAGGGTGCAATCTGGTTTGTCGAACGAGTGTTACCGCTGATCCACCGCGAGCTACCGGACGCTCGCTTCAGCATCGTCGGAGCCGATCCACCGGCGGCAGTCCGAGCGCTCGCTGATCGCCGGGGCGTAATGGTCACTGGAACGGTCGATGACGTGCGGCCGTGGCTTCAGGCGGCACACATCGTCGTCGTGCCGCTCTTGAGCGGGGGTGGTACCCGTCTGAAACTACTCGAAGCGTTCGCCGGAAGCAGGCCGGTCGTTTCGACGCGAATCGGCGCCGAAGGAATCGAGGTCCGCGACGACCACGAACTGCTGCTGGCTGACGAGCCGGAACGCTTCGCTCGCGCCGTGATCGCACTGGCGCGAGCTCCGGAGTTACGCGCTCGGCTGACTGAATCTGCGATCGAGCTTGTGCGCGCCCGCTACCAGTGGAGCGCGATCAGTGCTCAACTACGAGCGGTCCACGAAGAACTACTGGCTATACCGTCATCTGGGCGTCGCCGACGCCGATGGTAGGATGCGTGTGAGGACGCGTGCTGCTCGCCACGAATCGGAACCTGCTCGTGGATTCACCGGAGACTCGCACCGCAAAACCAACGCTCAACCTGATTAAGCAGATTTTCGGCGTGCTCTGGATCGTCGTTCTCGCTGTACTCATCGCCGTGTACATCACGATGCACTGGCAGGAACTGCACGAAATGAACGCGGTGATCGCGCGCACCCAGCCACGCTGGATTCTCTCGGCCGGCGTCCTGGAAATCCTCGTCCTCTTTTTGACGGCGCGTACCTATCAGTCGATCCTGTTCCGGCTCGGGCATCACGTGCCGGCCTACGCCGTTATCTCCGCCTACCTGCGTGGATTCTCGGCGGCGGCTGTTATCCCCTTCGGTGGACCAGTGTCGGTGATCATCTTCACCCGAGCACTGGCGAAACGCGACGTGCCGATCAACGACGCCGTCTACACCTCGGCGTTGATGAGCCTCACCGGTTTCGCATCATTTCTGGTGCTGATGCTGCCGCTGCTCACCCTGCTCTATCTCACCAAC